>CAIODK010000224.1 GCA_903856995.1 uncultured Burkholderiales bacterium | reverse complement strand
CATAGGGGCACATGTATTTGCAGACCTGCTCACGCATGAAGCCCGCGTTGCCATAGGTAGCGAAGGCGTAGAAGAACACCCAGAACAACTCCCATGAGCTCATATTGGTGAGGAAGAACTCCATCGCTAATTCACGGATAGGTGTGAAGTAGCCCACAAAGGTAAAGCCTGTCCAGATCGAAAAGAAGATCCAGATGATGTGCTTGTACCATTTCTTGACCAATTTCTCGGTGGAGAAGTTGGCATCATCCAAACGCATACGGGCTGAACGATCGCCTTCGACTTTGCGTTCAATCCACAAGAAGATTTCGCTATAAACCGTTTGCGGACAGGCATAACCACACCACAAACGCCCAGCCACTGCGGTAAACAAAAACAGCGCCAAGGCAGAGATCACCAACAAACCGGTGAGGTAAATAAAGTCTTGTGGATACAAAACTAAATTAAAAATATAAAACCGGCGCGACGAAAGGTCGAACAACACCGCTTGACGCGTGCCCCATTCAAACCAAGGCAAGCCATAGAAAACCAACTGCGTCAGGACTACAAAAATCCAGCGCCAATACGCAAAGATACCCTCGACAGAGCGAGGGTAGATTTTTTTCGATGCAGCATAAAGCGAAACCATCGCCTCGTCCGCAGAGCCCGAAGGCTCTGGAACGATGGGGATGGTCTTACGCTGCTTAGGGTCAGCAGAATTCAAGGTAAATTACTTTGTAACAGCAGGTTTGTTCGAAAAGCCCCACACGTAAGCGGTCAACACGTGGATTTGTGATTCAGTCAAACGACCTTCTTGTGCTGGCATTTGGTTGATTTTTCCTTTATTGATCATGGCTGTGATGGCCTCTTCGCCCCAGCCGTGCAACCAAACTTTGTCTGTCAAGTTGGCAGAACCAATGGCTTGAATACCGGCACCATCAGGACCGTGACATGCAGCACAGGCACCGAATTTAGATTTACCCAATGCGGCACGCACGGAGTCATGCGGGCTGCCAGACAAGCTCAACACATAGTGCGACAGGTTGCGAATGTCATCGGGTGAACCCACTGCCGCAGCCATGGGAGGCATTTGACCAATGCGACCCTTTGTTAAAGTCTCTTTGATTTTGTCAGGGGTGCCGCCGTGTAACCAGTCCTTGTCGGTCAAGTTAGGGAAGCCCTTTGAGCCGCGTGCATCAGAGCCGTGGCACTGAGCGCAGTTATTCATAAACAAGCGCTCGCCCACAGCCATGGCTTTAGGGTCCTGCGAAAGTTGCTCAGGCGTTTGTGCATTGAAGGCTGCGTACAAAGGCTCCAACTCTTTGTTGGCCTTGGCAACTTCCGCATCGTATTGACCGGTGGAAGTCCAACCTAACTTGCCTGCATAACTGCCCAAACCTGGGTAAGCCACGCCGTACACCACGGCGAACACCATGGTGATGATGAACAGCCACAACCACCAACGTGGCAGGGGGTTGTTCATTTCGCGCAGGTCACCGTCCCACACGTGGCCTGTTGTGCCATCGATTGGATCGTGCGCACCCACTTTGACTTTGGACGAAAACCACAGCAAAAGCGCGCAGTAAACGACACCAAAAATGGAGATGCCCGCCACGAAGATGGACCAAAAATTACTTGTGAAATCACTCATGATTCGATTCCTTTACAAAGGCCTCTGAGCCTTAGTCTTGATCGAGGGGCAGCTTTGATGCCGCCTCAAAATCTTCTTTGTTACGTCGAGAAAAAGCCCACACCAAGATGCCGATGAACACGGCAAAAGAGATCAACGTGGTCGCTATACGCAGGTCATTGACATCCATGGGGTGTCTCCTTTTATTTGAGCGCGAGGCCCAGTGATTGGAGGAAAGCAATCACAGCTTCGATCTCGGTTTTACCCTTGACGTCTTCTTCTGCTTTTGCAATTTCTTCATCCGTATAAGGCACGCCCACAGTGCGTAACGCCTTCAGGTGCGCAGGCATGGCTGCTGCGTCCACGGTGTTCTTCAACAACCATGGGTACTCAGGCATGTTGGACTCAGGCACCACATCACGCGGGTTGTTCAAATGCACGCTGTGCCATTCGTCGCTGTACTTGCCGCCCACGCGGGCCAAGTCTGGCCCCGTGCGCTTGCTACCCCATTGGAAGGGGTGGTCATACACAGACTCACCTGCCACCGAGTAGTGGCCGTAACGCAATGTTTCAGCACGGAAGGGACGAATCATTTGTGAGTGACAGTTGTAGCAACCTTCACGCACATAGATATCACGACCGGCCAATTGCAATGCTGTCAAAGGCTTGACGCCTGTGACGGGTTCAGTGGTGGACTTTTGGAAAAACAAAGGCACGATCTCAACCAAGCCGCCGAAGGCGACAGCGATCAAAATCAACACGATCATCAAAAAGTTGTTGGTCTCCACACGTGCGTGGGAGAAGCCTTTAGAAGGGTTATCTGACATTTAGTTCTCCTCAGTCGTGTGCAGGTGCTGGAATCGCAACAGCGACGGCGCTGCCGCTGGCTGCCGTCTTGACGACGTTCCACAACATGATGACCATGCCGCCTAGGTACAACAAGCCGCCACTGACACGAATCACGTAGAACGGATAAGTGGCTTTCACAGACTCGACGAAGGTGTATGTCAATGTGCCGTCCGCATTGATGGCGCGCCACATCAGACCTTGCATCACACCAGCAATCCACATCGCGGCGATGTACAACACGATGCCGATCGTGGCCAACCAGAAGTGGACCTCAATCGCTTTGACGCTGAACATTTCCTTGCGACCGAACAACTTAGGAATCAGATAGTAAATAGAACCCATCGAGACCAAGCCCACCCAGCCTAAGGCGCCGGAGTGAACGTGGCCAACGGTCCAGTCTGTGTAGTGGCTCAAGGCGTTCACTGTCTTGATGGCCATCATGGGGCCTTCGAACGTAGACATGCCGTAGAAGGACAACGACACGATCAAGAAGCGCAAGATCGGGTCGTCACGCAGTTTGTGCCACGCGCCAGACAAGGTCATGATGCCGTTGATCATGCCGCCCCAGCTAGGTGCCAACAAAATGAGTGAGAACACCATACCGACGGACTGTGTCCAGTCAGGCAAAGCGGTGTAGTGCAGGTGGTGAGGACCCGCCCACATGTAAGTGAAGATCAAAGCCCAGAAGTGAACGATCGACAAGCGATACGAGTACACAGGGCGACCTGCTTGCTTAGGGATGAAGTAGTACATCATGCCCAAGAAACCAGCGGTCAAGAAGAAGCCCACAGCGTTGTGGCCATACCACCACTGCACCATTGCGTCTTGTGCGCCGCCGTAGGCAGAGTAGGACTTCATCCAACCTGCAGGGATAGCAGCGCTGTTGACGATGTGCAGCAATGCCACCGCAATGATGAAGGCACCGTAGAACCAGTTAGCCACATAAATATGCTTAACTTTTCGCGTGCCGACAGTGCCAAAGAACACCACCGCGTAAGACACCCAAACCACAGCGATCAACAAGTCGATCGGCCATTCAAGTTCAGCATATTCCTTACCTTGGGTAAAACCCAAAGGCAAGCTAATAGCGGCCGCCACAATGACCAATTGCCAACCCCAGAAGGTGAAGGCGGCCAACTTAGGCATGAATAAGACGGTGTGGCAGGTGCGTTGCACCACGTAATAGCTGGTAGCGAACAAAGCGCAACCGCCAAACGCAAAAATCACCGCATTGGTGTGCAGCGGTCGCAAGCGGCCGTAGGACAACCAAGGGATGCCAAAGTTCAGTTCTGGCCAAGCCAGTTGGGAGGCGATGATCACACCCACCAACATGCCAACCACACCCCAAACCACCGCCATGATGGAAAACTGCCGAACAACGCTATCGCTGTACACGGCTTGCTCTGATGAGTTCATCGGTCACCTTTCATTTTTTTTAAGTATCCCCAATAACCCTACCAAGGGTATTGATTCAAATCAATCGTTGCGAAGAATACGCTCACCTTCTTGCTCCACGCTGTCAAATTGGCCCCTGTGAACAGCCCACCAGAGGCCGCCCAAAATACACAGCACCAAAAGAACCGACAGCGGAATCAACAAATACAAGATATCCATCAAAATCCTTTGGTGAGTCGTAAAGAATTCAATACGACCCACAACGAACTCAACGCCATGCCCAAACCAGCCAACCAAGCTGGCAACCAACCGACCACGGCCAACGGCACACACACCGCGTTGTAAGCAGCAGCCCAAGCCAAGTTTTGACGCACAACCCTCAGGGTCTGTCTAGCCAACTTGACACTTTGCGCCACCACCATCAAAGATCCACCCATCAACACCAAGTCCGATTTGGACTGCGCCAAGGGCACCGCATTGCCAAACGCCATCGAGACATGCGCGCCAGCGAGGACTGGGCCGTCGTTCAGCCCATCCCCCACCATCGCCACCCGCGCGCCTTGCGACTGCGCAGTTTGCATACGAAAGAGCTTGTCTTGCGGGGTACATGCACCAAATGCCTTCGAAATCCCCACCTGTTGTGCCACGTGCTGCACTGGCTCAGGTTGATCACCCGAAAGTAGCCAGACGGCCACGTTCAAATCTTTAAGCGCTTGCACGGCTTGAACCGCATCGGCACGGACGTCTTCAGACAGTTGCCAGCTCGCCAGCCACTCGTTTTCACTGCATAAGTGTACTTGGCAAATGCTCGAATATTCGGGTATTCCCTTGGTTTTTGGTGCGCAAAACTCGGCTGAACCCAAACGAAACAATCCTTTTGAATGACCTTGCACGCCTTGACCAATTATTTCATTGACATCTTCCATCTCAGGCCCAGGGGCCCTTCCCGAAGTTTCATGTGCTTGTACCAAGGCTCGGGATAAAGGATGGCGCGAATGTTTCGCCAAGGCGGCCGCCATGGCCAGAGCGAACTCAGTCGTAACACCTTCGGCCGTCATGGTTTGCGTGATGCGTTGGCCGTCTTGTGTGAGCGTGCCGGTCTTGTCAAAAATCAGCGTATCAATTTCGGCCAACGACTCCAAGGCTTGCAGATTGCGCACCAACACGCCATGACGTGCCAAGTTGCCAGCCGCCGCCAACATCGCCGCAGGCGTGGCCAAAGACAAAGCACATGGGCAAGTCACGACCAGCACAGCCACCGCCACCATGAGCGCATGGCTGGGGCTACTCGGCCACCACCACACGGCAGACAAAGCGGCCAAGAACAGCACGCCAATCAAAAAAGGTTTGGCGATGCGGTCCGCCAACTGGGCCAAACGGGGCTTTTGCAATGAGGCGTTTTCCATCAACGACACGATGTGCGAGAACTGCGTCCCCTCCCCCACCTGCACCACCCGCACCATCACAATGCCGCTGAGGTTGTGACTACCCGCAACCACCAAATCGCCCACACCACGGGCTTGCGGGCGTGACTCACCGGTCAACAACGCCTCATCGGCCAAGGTCTGGCCCTGCAAAATCACGCCGTCCACGGGGAATCCCTCGGAGGGCGATACCCGAATCACATCCCCCACCAACACGCGACGCACCGCGACACGTTCAAACTCGCCGCTCGGCAACTGGCGTTCCACACTATCGGGCAAGCGATTCATCAACGCCTCTAGGGCCCCCGCCGTTCGATCACGCACGCGCAGCTCCAGCCAGCGGCCGGTGAGCAAGAAGAACACAAACATGGTGAGCGAGTCGTAATACACCTCCCCGCCAAACAAGCCGTCGGGCTCAAACGTCGCGGCCGAACTGAGCAAGAAGGTGATCACCATGCCCAACGCCACCGGCAAATCCATGCTAACGCGGCGTGCGCGGATGTCGCGCAGCGCGTTGCCAAAGAACGGGCCGCAAGAGAAGAAAACCACCGGCAACGTCAATACCCACGAGGCCCAACGCAACAAAAACACCATGTCGGGCGTGATGTCACCCTCGTGGGACACGTACGCAGGGTAGGCATACATCATGACTTGCATCATGCAAAAGCCCGCCACCAACCAGCGCCACAAGGCGCGACGCCCTTCGTCTTGACGCGCTTGGCGAAGGCTGCTGTCCGCCGCAGGCAGTGCCCCGTAACCGGCCTTGGCAATGGCGGCCATCCAAATCGAAGGCTTCACACGGGCCTCAGACCACACCACTTTGGCGCGGTGCGTGGCCGCATTGACCTCCGCCGACTGCACACCCGGCACAGCCAGCAATGCGTCTTCCACCGTGAAGGCGCACGCGGCGCAATGCATGCCCTGGATCACCACGTGCGAATCCCAACAGCCGTCGCTGCTGTCACTGCCTTGGGTGAGGGTGGTTGTGTGCTGCTGGCTAAAACGTAACCACTCTTGGCGGTCGTCGAGCAATTCAGCCATGGAAGAATCAGGATGCATAAGTGAACTAGCCTAACGATTTGGTCTGACCCCTACTTGACATGTGTCAACATGTCATTTGGTCTATTGGAGTAAGCTCAAAAGTGAAATCAACAACTGGAGCAGTTTATGTACAAACGTATTTTGGTGGCCACGGATGGTTCAACTTTGTCAAAAAAAGCGGTGACCAGCGCCATTGAATTGGCTGCCTTGAGCGGTGCTGAACTGATTGCCGTCAAAGTAACGGCGCGTTACCCACAGAGCTATTTTGAAGGGTCGCTGCCTTTGAGCGCCTCCGAGGTTTCGAATATTGAAAAAAATTGGACCGACGCTGCCCAAAAAGTAGTGGATGCGATCACCAAATCAGCCAAAGCCAAAGGCGTGAGTTGCAAAGCAGTGGTTGTCAAATCAGACATCGTTTCTGACGCCTTGATTGCTGCGGCCAAAAAGCACAAAGCCGATTTGATCGTGATGGCCTCTCATGGCCGTCGCGGCATCAAACGCCTGCTGCTGGGCAGTGAGACGCAACAAGTGTTGACGCACGCCAACGTGCCGGTGTTGGTTCTGCGTTAATCACGCGCCCTGCACTTGCCCATGAAAAAGCCGCTCTAAGCGGCTTTTTCTTTGCGCTCACCTTATGCCGTGATGCGTTGCTTGGCCTCTTGGTACTCACGCTTCAATCGCGCCACCAGCTCAGCGGCAGGCACCACTGCCTTCACCGCGCCAATGCCCTGCCCGCAACCCCAAATGTCTTTCCAGGCTTTTTGAGCGTTACCACCAAAGTTCATTTTTCCGGGGTCGCTCTCGGACAAATGCGCGGGATCTAAGCCGGCTTTGAGGATCGATGGCGCCAAGTAGTTGCCATGCACACCGGTGAAGAGGTTGCTCAACACAATGTCGTCAGAGCTGCCATCCACAACGGCTTGTTTATAGTCGTCTGCCGCGCGCGCCTCTTCAGTCGCAATGAAAGCTGAGCCAATGTAGGCAAAGTCTGCGCCCATGGCTTGTGCCGCAAGCACGGCCCCGCCCGTGGCAATCGCACCGCTCAAAGCGACGGGACCATCAAACCACTCACGAATTTCTTGCACCAAGGCAAACGGACTCTTCACGCCCGCATGCCCACCGGCCCCCGCGGCTACAGCGATCAAACCATCAGCACCTTTTTCGATGGCCTTTTTGGCGAACTTGTTGTTGATCACGTCATGCAGCACGATGCCGCCGTAGCTGTGCGCTGCAGCATTCACATCTTCGCGCGCGCCAAGGGATGTGATGATGATCGGCACCTTGTACTTCACACACAACGCCATGTCGTGCTCTAAGCGGTCATTGCTTTTGTGCACGATTTGGTTGATAGCAAACGGCGCGGCAGGCTGGTCGGGATGCTCGCGATTGTGTTCGGCCAGCGCTTCTATGATTTCAACCAACCACGCTTCCAGCTGCTCCGCAGGGCGCGCATTGAGCGCCGGCATAGAGCCCACAACACCCGCTTTGCACTGTGCGATCACCAGCTTGGGGGTGCTGATGATGAACATGGGCGACGCGATGACAGGAAATTTAAGCGAATCAAAAACTGCAGGGAGTTTGGACATGCATCGCACTTTCAAAAGTAATGTGCTTCAAGGCACAGGGTGTTTGATCCAAGCCGAGATTTGGGCCACGGCTTCGGGCTCCATCTCGATGTAGCCATGGTAGTGAAATGCTTCACAAGGAGGACCGTAGGGATTTTTCCCGCCATCGACCTCCATGTACTTCTTCACAGGCGATGCCTCGAGCTTTGAGATCAACCGCTCTGCAAGATAAGGCGGTGTGAGCTTGCAACTGTCTTTGGCATGTTGATGCACCAACACGGGTACAGCTAAATGGTTCAAAACCAAATCAGACACAGAGCCACCAAACTGCTGACCACTCAGCGTGGCGGTCAGCACCACGCCTTGAACAGCAGAACCCAAATCTATGCCAGCGGCAGCTGCACTGATCGTCCCTTGGCTTGTACCAACCAACCACACTGGCACAGTGCTGCGTATACGAATGTCTTGCAACACCGCACGCACATCCGAAAAATGTTCAGTCGATTGACGAAATACAGGCGTAAGTTTTGGCATGTCACTGGGGTTCCCCATCAACGCCACATTGAAACCGGCTTTAGAAAATTCATCGCGACTGCGTATCAAAAAGTTGCCTGACTTAGGCTCACCCTCTCGATACCCAATACCACCTGCACCACCTGAAAACAGCACGACGGTTGCCGTCGCGCCATCCCTGGGCATCCACCAGTAACTGGTCGTGACGTCGGGACGTGTATTGACAGAAATCAAATGGTCAACAGCCCAACTCGGCACCACCACACACAAGGCCAACACCCCAGCAAACAAGAGGCGAGAAAAACCGGCTTGCATGTTGGCTTAGCCTTGCATGCGTTGGGTTTTAGAACGCGTCGAGTGCCAACTCAGTCACGCTGTCCGCACCGTCCACGATGCTATCGCGCAGGCCAGGTATTTTGGTCAAGATGTGGTCGGCGTAGAAACGTGCTGTGGTGATTTTGGATTGCATGAACACCGCGTCGTCGCCATGTGTCAACTGATCCTGGGCCACCAACAAGGCGCGCGCCATTTGCCAACCTGCCACCAAGTTACCCGCGAGCATGAGGTAAGGCACGCTGCCAGAAAAAACCGCATTGGGACTGGTTTTGGCACCTGCCACCACGAAGTCGACAACGTCCAAGAACGCTTCACGCGCGGCCTTCAGGCGTGTCGCCATAGCCACGGCGTTCGCGCTGCCGTTTTGGCGCAATTCAGCTTCGGTGTTGGCGATTTGCGCCGCAATACCTTTGGCAGTTTGCCCCCCATCGCGACCGGTTTTACGGCCAATCAAATCGTTGGCTTGAATGGCTGTGGTGCCTTCGTAAATCGTCAAGATTTTGGCATCACGTAAATACTGCGCAGCGCCCGTTTCTTCAATGAAGCCCATGCCGCCATGCACTTGCACGCCGAGACTGGTGACGTCCAAGCTCATCTCGGTGCTAAAGCCTTTGACCAAAGGCACCAAGAATTCATAAAAGGCCAAGTTGTCTTTGCGCGTGTCGGCATCGGGGTGGTGGTGCGACGCGTCATAGGCAGCAGCAGCCACCGTGGCCATCGCGCGACAGCCTTCGGTGTAGGCGCGCATGGTCATCAACATACGGCGCACATCGGGGTGATGGATGATGGGCGCACTGGTTCGCATGCTGCCGTCTACAGGGCGACTTTGCACGCGGTCACGCGAGAATTGCACCGCTTTTTGGTACGCCCGCTCAGCAATCGAAATGCCTTGCACGCCCACCGCGTAACGCGCTGCGTTCATCATGATGAACATGTATTCGAGTCCACGGTTTTCCTCGCCCACCAAGAAACCGATCGCACCGCCGTGGTCGCCATACTGCAGCACGGCAGTGGGACTGGCTTTGATGCCCATCTTGTGTTCGATGCTCACACAATGCACATCGTTGCGTGCACCAAGCGAACCGTCTTTGTTCACCATGAACTTGGGGCATACAAACAAGCTGATGCCCTTCACGCCTTCGGGTGCACCCTGCACGCGGGCCAAAACGAGGTGGACGATGTTTTCGGCCATGTCGTGTTCACCATAGGTGATGTAAATCTTGGTACCAAACACTTTGTAGGTGCCGTCGGCCAAGGGCTCTGCACGGGTACGGACAGCAGCCAAGTCAGAGCCCGCTTGTGGCTCGGTCAGGTTCATGGTGCCGGTCCACTCGCCAGAGATCAGCTTCTCAAGGTAAGTGGCCTTCAGCGCATCAGAGCCTGCCGTCAACAACGCTTCAATCGCGCCATCGGTCAGCATCGGGCACAAAGCAAAGCTCATATTG
>CAIODK010000223.1 GCA_903856995.1 uncultured Burkholderiales bacterium | reverse complement strand
TCTGTCAAGCCATTGGGATCTTTCCACAACGCGATGTCACGCGTCATGTTCACTTCTTGCGGCATCCAGTGGTTGGCGCAGGTTGCAAGGTATTTTTCCCAAGCCCATTTGTATTTGAATGGCACCAATTGGTTCACGTCGGTGCGACCGTTGATGATGCGCTTGTCAGCAGCGTTCACGCGACGCTCGCTAGTGGCTGATGCAGCAGAGGCTGTCGCAGCAGCCGGAGCAGTTGCGCCGTCGTTCAAAGTGCGTGTGGCCGCAACAGGCTGCATAGCAGGTGTCGCAGAAAGAGGCGGGAGTTCCATCGAGCGGCTAGGAGAGGCGCTTGTAAGAGGTGATGGCGATGAGGTTTTGACTTCTTCGTCCCAGGTCAGCATAAATATTTATCCAATGTGCGAATTATGAATGCAACGAAGAAAAACGCAAAGCATTCTTGATCTTCGTTGCTGATTTTTGTTGTGCGTTTACAAATGTGTGGCGCGCAACAATCACTGACACGATTCGCAGGTGGGGTCATCCACGCCGCAGAACTTGATGTCGGTGGCGGGAATTGCATTCATCTGTGCTTGCGCAGCAGCAGCAGCAGCGTCGAGTGCGCTCATGCCACTTGCTGCTGGGCCAGAGGACACAGAGTTGTGTGAGCCAGCGTGCACAGTTGATTTCTCAACTTGTTGTGCGCTCGATGTGCGGAGGTAATACGTGGTTTTCAAACCGCGCAACCAAGCAAGCTTGTAGGTCTCGTCCAACTTTTTGCCGGATGCGCCGGCCATGTAAATGTTGAGTGATTGCGCTTGGTCAATCCACTTTTGGCGACGCGATGCGGCTTCGACCAGCCATGTGGCTTCAACTTCGAAGGCCGTGGCATACAGGGCTTTGATTTCTTGCGGCACGCGATCGATAGGGCGCAGTGAACCGTCGAAGTGCTTCAGGTCCATGACCATCACGTCGTCCCACAAACCCAAGCGCTTCAAGTCACGCACCAAGTAGTGGTTGATGACGGTGAATTCACCCGACAAGTTGGACTTGACAGACAAGTTGCCAAAGCAGGGCTCGATCGAGGCATCCACACCAATGATGTTGGAGATGGTGGCCGTCGGCGCGATGGCCACGCAGTTGGAGTTACGCATGCCGTCTCGCGCGATCTTGGCGCGCAGCGCGTCCCAGTCGAGGGTTGTGGAGCGGTCGACTTCGAGGTAGCCGCCACGCGCTTGAGCCAACATGTCGAGTGAGTCGATCGGCAAAATGCCTTTGTCCCACAAGGAACCTTTGTAGCTGGCGTATTGACCACGCTCTTTGGCCAACTCAGAAGATGCCCAATAAGCGTAGTAGCAAACAGCTTCCATCGAGCGGTCAGCGAATTCAACGGCTTCTTGCGAGGCATAAGCCACGCGCATTTCATACAGGCTGTCTTGGAAGGCCATGATGCCCATGCCAACAGGGCGGTGGCGCAGGTTGGAATCACGTGCTTTCTTGACGGCGTAGTAGTTGATATCGATCACGTTGTCGAGCATGCGCATGGCCACTTTGATGGTGCGCTTGAGTTTGTCGTGATCGAGCTCTTTGCCGTTGGCGCCATCTTTCAAGTGCTGAGATAAGTTCACCGAGCCCAAGTTACAGACGGCTGTTTCGGTGTCGCTGGTGTTGAGTGTGATCTCGGTACACAGGTTGGACGAATGCACCACGCCTACGTGTTGTTGGGGTGAACGCACGTTGCATGGGTCTTTGAATGTGATCCATGGGTGGCCTGTTTCAAACAACATGGTCAGCATCTTGCGCCACATATCGGTGGCTTGCAGTGTTTTGGACGGTTTGATTTCACCGCGCTTGGCTTGGGCTTCGTAGGCCACGTAAGCCTTTTCGAAGTCAGCGCCGAACAAGTCATGCAAATCAGGCACGTCCGATGGAGAGAACAAGGTCCACTCACCTTTTTCCATCACGCGACGCATGAACAAGTCGGGGATCCAGTTGGCTGTGTTCATGTCGTGGGTGCGACGACGGTCGTCACCGGTGTTCTTGCGCAGTTCCAAGAACTCTTCGATGTCCAAATGCCATGTTTCGAGGTAAGTGCAGACAGCGCCTTTGCGCTTGCCGCCTTGGTTGACTGCCACGGCTGTGTCGTTCACCACTTTCAGGAATGGCACCACGCCTTGTGATTCACCGTTGGTGCCCTTAATGTGGCTACCCAAAGCACGCACGCGAGTCCAGTCGTTGCCTAGGCCGCCGGCAAATTTAGACAGCAATGCGTTTTCTTTGATCAACTCATAGATGCCGTCCAAGTTGTCAGGCACGGTGGATAAATAGCAGCTTGAGAGTTGTGAACGCAATGTGCCGCTATTGAACAGGGTGGGCGTGCTCGACATGAAGTCGAAAGAAGACAGCACTTCGTAGAACTCGATGGCGCGGGCTTCGCGGTCCACTTCGTTCAGTGACAGGCCCATCGCCACGCGCATAAAGAAGGCTTGCGGCAATTCGATGCGTGTCTTGCGCACGTGCAAGAAGTAGCGGTCATACAGGGTTTGCAGGCCTAGGTAATCAAACTTCAAGTCGCGGTCAGCTTTGAGTGCTGCGCCCAAGCGTGGCAGGTCGAACTGCAACATGGCTGGGTCGAGCAACTCGTTGTCTACGCCCTTTTTGATGAACAGTGGGAAGTATTCCGCGTAGTGCTGGCCCATATCGGCATGAAGCACTTCTTTACCCAGCACTTCTTTGGCGATGGTGTGCATCAACAAGCGTGCCGTGGCGTAGGTGTAGTCCGGATCTTTCTCAATCAGCGTACGGGTTGCCAAGATGGCGGCCTTGTACACCTCGTCCATGGGCACGCCGTCGTATAGGTTGCGCATGGTTTCGGCCATGATCGGGGCCGGTGACACGTCAGCACCCAAGCCAGCGCAAGAGTCGTTGATCAGGCGTTGCAAATTGTGCAAATCCAAAGCGACACGTTGACCGTTGTCGATCACGTGCAAAGTAGGGGCTGCAGGGGCTTGCTGTTCTTTGATTTGAGAACGCTCTTGGTTGCGACGCTCACGGTACAACACGTAAGCGCGTGCAATTTCGTGATGACCACCACGCATCAAGCCGAGTTCGGCTTGGTCTTGCACATCTTCAATGTGAAACGTACCACCGCCTGGACGTGAGCGCATCAATGCGCGCACCACGCCTTGTGTCAAGACCTCAACCATTTCGCGCACGCTGGCAGATGCCGCCCCTTGGGTGCCATGCACGGCCAAAAAGGCTTTCATCATGGCGACGGCAATCTTGGCGGGTTCGAAAGGAACCACGGCACCGTTGCGGCGAATGATTTGGTAATGCGCCAACAGGGTCGGGTTTTCAGTCGATGCGCGGTCGTGCGCGACAGGCGGTTGACTCAGGGGGCTTGCGTGCACAGAGGTCTCAGCTGTTTGCATGTTTTTTCTTTCTTGTGAGCGGTTCAATACGGCGTGCAAAAGTGGTGTCATGACCACTTTTTGAAATGTAGGTAGACACTATATCTGGTGTTCGTCAGGGTGCCAATACGCTACAGGTAGTGTTTTGGTAGGAAATGCTTACATTTTAAATTTCACCAAAATAAGTGTCTTGCGTGCACGATTTATGACACCTGCTTGAGCTCAGTATTGGTGGGAGATTGAATTGGAAATCTAGTGT
>CAIODK010000222.1 GCA_903856995.1 uncultured Burkholderiales bacterium | reverse complement strand
TAGGGCATCTTGCGATACAGCGCAGGCGATGTGGCCATGCCAATGTGATGCAACAAAATGGTGTGGCCATCTTGCGGCGCTTTGGCTACTTTGTTAGCGCCAATCGTGCCACCTGCACCAGCCACGTTTTCAACCACCACGTTCGCGCCCAAGGGCTTGCGCATGGCTTCTGCCAAATCGCGGGCCACGCGGTCGGTCGGGCCGCCAGCGGTGAATGGCACCACGATGGTGACCGGCTTGTCTTTGACGGGGTAATCAGCGGCGTTAGCGCTAGTCAATGCGGCCACGGCCAACAAGCTCAGAGTGAACAGATTTTTCATAAGGTCTCCTAAATGACGATGAATGATAGTAAAGCCCTGCAGTCCTTATAAAACGGCGGGAATTACTTAAGCTGATTGAGGTAGGTCAACACCAAGGCAGATAAGCACTGGGCCTATTGGTAGGAACGGGCGTCTTCAATCACTTTGCCATCGTTGGGCAAGCTGTCTAAGGTCACCAACGTCACATCGGCACGTAGCTTGGTGATGTCGCGCACGGCTTCGCCAATTTTTTGTGCCAAGCCCTCCGCCTCTGCCGCTTCAACCTTCAAGCACATGTGGTCGTTGGCCATTTCACCGGTCACGACCAAACGCGCACGCTTGACTTCGGGGAAACGCTTGACGACCTCGGCCACTTGACCGGGATGTACGAACATGCCGCGCACCTTGGTCGTTTGGTCGGCACGGCCCATCCAGCCTTTGATGCGCACGTTGGTGCGCCCTGTGGGGCAATGGCCGGGCAACACGGCAGACAAATCGCCTGTGCCAAAACGGATGAGCGGGTAGTCGGGGTTGAGTGTCGTCACCACCAATTCACCCACTTCGCCTTCGGGCACGGGCTCACCGGTGCCAGGGCGCACGATCTCGACGATCACACCTTCGTCCAGCACCAAGCCTTCACGGGCTTCGGTCTCGTAAGCGATCAAGCCAAGGTCGGCGGTGGCGTAACACTGGTAGCCGGCAATGCCGCGCTCGGCCAGCCAGTCACGCAAGCTGGGCGGGAAGGCTTCGCCAGACACCAATGCCTTGGTGACGCTGGGTAACTTGACGCCCATCTCGGCCGCTTTTTCCACAATGATTTTCAAGAAGCTCGGTGTGCCGATGTAGCCCGCGGGCTTTAACTCGGCCATCGCCCCCACTTGCTGCTCGGTCTGGCCTGTGCCGCCAGGAAACACGGTGCAGCCAATGGCGTGCGCACCGGTTTCCATCATCGAACCGGCTGGCGTGAAGTGGTAGCTGAAGCAGTTGTGCGCCAGCTCACCTGGGCGAAAGCCTGCTGCGTAAATGCCACGGGCCATGCGCCAGTAGTCTGGGCGTGCGCCTTCGGGTTCATAAATGGTGCCGGGGCTGGCGAACACGCGAGGCATGGCCTTGCCAAAAGTAATCGCTGCGAAGCCGCCAAACACGCTGGTGGCGCGCTGCGCTTGTTGCTGGGCCAGTAACTCGTATTTGCGAATCACAGGTAACTGGGCCAAGGCTTCTCGGCTGGTCACGCTGGACGCATCAACGCCGGCCAAGGACTTGGCGAACGCTGGTGAATTCTTTTGTGCATGCGCCACTTGCGCAGGCAAGGCGGCCATGAGCGCGGCTTCGCGCTCGGCGGGTTGACGGATTTCGAGCGCGTCGTAATGTTTGGACATGTGCGACTCCTATTAAGCCAACCAACGCTTGCGGCGCTTGTAGCTCTTGGCGTCTTTGAAGCTCTTACGCTCGCCGCCACCCATGCCCAAGTAAAACTCTTTCACGTCTTCGTTGTTCGCCAAGTCAGAGGCGGCGCCGTCCATCACGATGCGGCCCGACTCCATGATGTAGCCATAGTCGGCGTACTTCAACGCCATGTTGGTGTTTTGCTCCGCCAACAAGAAGGTGACTTTTTCTTTCTCGTTCAAGTCTTTGACGATGTTGAAAACCTCTTCCACAATTTGCGGTGCTAAGCCCATCGAGGGTTCGTCCAACAACACCATGCTGGGGTTGGCCATGATGGCGCGACCGATCGCGCACATCTGCTGCTCACCACCGGAGGTGTAGGCCGCTTGCGATGTGCGGCGGGTCTTTAAACGTGGAAAGTAGTTGTAGACCTTTTCGAGGTTGGCTTCGATCTCGCCTTTGCTCGTGCGCGTGTAGCTGCCAGTGAGCAAATTTTCTTCGATGGTCAAGTGGGCGAAGCAGTGACGCCCCTCCATCACCTGCACCACGCCGCGCTTGACCAAATCAGCGGGCGAGAGGTTTTCAATGCGTTCACCACGCAACTCAATACTGCCTTTGGTGACGGCGCCACGCTCGCCTTGCAACAAGTTGGAGATGGCCCGCAACGTGGTGGTTTTACCCGCACCATTGCCACCCAAGAGTGCCACGATGCCGCCCTGAGGCACTTGCAGGGACACGCCCTTGAGCACCAAGATGACGTGGTTGTAAATGACTTCAATGCCATTGACGTTGAGAACGATGTTGTTGGCGCTCATAACCTACCTTGCTAAAAAAATGTTGCTGGATGAACCAAACCTCAAGCACCTGCGGTGCCTGGGGTTTGGTGGCTCTTACGAGCCACCAAACTGTCACAGGGTGACGGGCCTTAGATTAAGACTGGCAATCTGCGACGCTGCGACGTGTGAGTTTTTTCTCACCCGCGTATTTGTCAGCAAACTGTTTGACCAAAGGCTTGATGATGGTGTCGTCGGCTTCGATCCAGTCAGAGCTGTAAACCCACTTCTTGCCATCCCACGTGTGCAAACGTGCAGAACGTGAGCCTTCGTGGTCCAAGCAAGATGTGCTGAGTGGGCGCATCACAGTGCCCAAGCCGAGCTTGTCGAGGGCTTTTTGGTCCAAGGTCAAGTTCTCCAAGCCCCAACGAATTTGCTCGCCGGTCATGACCTTGCCTTTGCCATAACGTGACTGCGCTTGACGCACACCTTCGACCGCCAATGCAGCGCTGACCAAGCCTCGGTTGTAGAGGGTTGTACCCACTTCTTCCACGGGGCCAGTGCCTTGCTTTTTGGCGTGCAATTGCGCCTTGACGTCAGCGATGACTTTGCCGCCTTCGCCTGTGGCGACCAACCCGTTGTAGCCTTTGGCAGCTTCACCTACGTCTTTGACGTCAGGCTCAGCAGCAGACCACCACACACCGTACATTTTTTCGCGCGGGTAACCTGTGGCCACAGCTTCTTTCAACGCAGCCGAGTTCATCACGCCCCAGCCCCACAGCAACACGTAGTCAGGACGTGCTTGACGCACTTGCAACCAAGTGGCTTTTTGCTCCACACCAGGTGCCGTCACGGGCAAGAGTTGCAGGTCGAAGCCTTGTATCTTGGCGCGCTCTTGCAAGAGAGGAATGGGCTCTTTACCAAACGGGCTGTCGTGGTAGACCAGCGCGATTTTTTTGCCCTTGATGTTGCCACCTTCTTTTTTGGTGATGAGCTGCATGATGATGTCAGCGCCAGACCAGTAGGTGCCCATCAATGGGAAGTTCCACTTGAACACTTGGCCATCGCTGGACTCTGAACGGCCATAGCCGGCAGTGATCAGTGGGTTTTTGTCAGCGGGTGCTTTTTCGGTCATCGCGAATGTGATGCCGGTGGACAAGGGTTGGAACACCGAGCCTTGTGCTTTGCCCTTCAGGCGTTCGTAGCATTCCACGCCGCGGTCTGTGGCGTAGGCGGTGTCACACTCTTCAAAAGTGATTTTCACGCCATTGATGCCACCGTCACGGGCATTGATCAGCTTGAGGTAATCCACATAAGCGTTACCCCACGGCACACCGTTGGGAGCATACGCGCCCGTGCGGTAAGGCAACACGGGGAAGAACTGCTCTTTGGCTTGCGCCTGAGCAGACGTGGTGACCACGGCGCTGGTCAGACCAGTCGCAGCGATGGCCACGGCCATCATGAGGGAACGAAGTTTCATTGAAGTCTCCTTTAGAAAAATTATGCGAACACAAGAAAAACTAATTACCACTTAGTGAGGGAAAGGCCACAGACGCAGCTTTTGCTTGCCCACACTCCACAACTTGGCCAAGCCATGCGGCTCAACGATCAAGAACCAAACAATCAACGCACCAAAGATCATTTGCTCAGCGTGCGTCAACGCTGCGGTGCTGACAGGGATGCCTACCAAGTCGCCCACCCAAGGCAGTGCGTGGTTGATGATGACGGGAAGAATCACGATGAAGGCCGCGCCAAAGAAGCTGCCCATGATGGAGCCCATGCCCCCCAAGATGACCATGAACAACAACTGGAAGGAACGGTCGACCGAGAACGCTGCCGGCTCCCATGAACCCAAGTAAACGAAGGCCCACAAGGCGCCAGCCACACCGACGATGAATGAGCTCACGGCAAACGCGCTGAGCTTGGCGTACATGGGGCGAATGCCGATCACAGCTGCGGCCACGTCCATGTCGCGAATCGCCATCCATTCGCGGCCAATGGCACTGCGCACCAGGTTCTTCGCAAGCAAACCAAATACCACCAAGAAGCACAGGCAGAAGGTGTATTTTTCAAACGGTGTGTTGATGGGCATGCCAAACACCTGCAGGTCCGACACCGACGCAGTGCCAGAGGCCGAGTCATTGGTGAACCACGTGATGCGCAAAAACGCCCAGTCACAGAAGAACTGTGCAGCCAACGTGGCCACGGCCAAATACAGGCCCTTCACGCGCAAGCTAGGAATACCAAAAAACATACCGACCAAGGTGGCGAAGAAGCCACCCATCAGCACGGCCACGATGAGCGGCATGCCGTCAATGCGCACAAAGAAGTTGTAGGCGGCATACGCCCCGACTGCCATGAAGGCGCCTGAGCCCAATGAAATTTGGCCGCAGTAGCCCACCAAGATGTTCACGCCCAATGCGGCGAGTGACAAGATGAGGAAGGGAATCAAAATCGCACGCAGCATATATTCGTCTGCGAGCAAGGGCACGCCGATGAATGCAAAGGCGATGAGGAGCAACACACCCACGCGGTCTTGCGTGATCGGGAAGATCTGTTGATCTGCCTTGTAGGTGGTTTTGAATTGACCGTTTTCTCTGTAAAACATTTTTATTTTCCTTACACGCGGTCGATGATCTTCTCGCCAAACAAGCCTTGTGGACGAATCAACAAGAAGCCCAGGGCCAACACGTACGCAAACCAAATCTCAATGCCGCCGCCCACATAAGGGCCAAGGAACACTTCCGATAATTTCTCGCCCACACCAATGATCAGGCCGCCGATGATGGCGCCTGGCACAGACGTCAAGCCGCCCAAGATCACCACAGGCAACACACGCATCGCGACGGTAGAGAGCGAGAACTGCACACCGAGCTTGGAGCCCCAAATCATGCCGGCGACCAGAGCCACCACGCCTGCGACGCACCAAACGATGACCCAGATGCGGTTGAGTGGAATGCCGATCGACTGCGCCGCTTGGTGGTCGTCCGCCACGGCGCGCAGTGCGCGACCGGTGGTTGTTTTTTGGAAGAACACGCTCAACAAGGCGACCAGTGCTGCGGCGATGAACGCGGCCACCAAGTCTTCTTGGTTGATCATGATGCCGCCTTCAAAGGTGGACTCCATGAGCATCATGGGTTCTTTGGGCATGCCCACGTCGATCTTGTAGATGTCGCTGCCAAAGAGTGATTGGCCCACGCCGTCGAGGAAGTACGTGATGCCCAATGTGGCCATCAACAAGGTGGTGCCTTCTTGGTTGACCAAGTGGCGCAACACCAAGAACTCAATCACCCAGGCCACCACAAACATCACGGCTGCCGCGCCAGCGAAAGCCAGCAGGTTGATGAGCACAAAGTTGCTGACGCCCAAGTAAAGCGGGATCCATTCGCTAAAGCGGGCCATGGCCAACGCAGCGAACAACACCATCGCGCCTTGTGCGAAGTTAAACACGCCAGAGGCTTTGTAAATCAGCACGAAGCCGAGAGCCACCAACGAATACAGCATGCCCGCCATGAGGCCGCCGAAAAGGGTTTCAAGAAAAAATGCCATTTCTACTCCAATCAGTTGGGGACAGCGCAAGCTTGCGGTGCAAGGCTTGGACAGTCCCACAAATCTTTTTTAATGCGAAGTGCCAAGGTAAGCACTAATGACTTCCTCGTTGTTGCGCACCTCATCAGGTGTGCCATCGCCGATCTTTTTGCCGTAGTCGAGAACCACCACGCGGTCCGAGATATCCATCACCACGCCCATGTCATGTTCGATCAAGACGATGGTGGTGCCGAACTCGTCGTTCACGTCCAAGATGAAGCGACACATGTCTTGTTTCTCTTCGACGTTCATACCGGCCATTGGCTCGTCGAGCAACAACACCTGTGGCTCAAGAGCCAGCGCACGACCCAAATCGACACGCTTTTGCAAACCATAGGGCAGTTGACCCACGGGGGTTTTTCGGAAGGCTTGAATTTCCAAGAAGTCGATGATGTGCTCCACCTTTTCGCGGTGCGCCATTTCTTCCTTCTCAGCAGGACCAATGCGCAAGGCTTGCATGAAGATGTTGCTCTTCATGCGCAAGTTGCGTCCGGTCATGATGTTGTCGAGAACGCTCATGCCTTTGAACAAAGCCAAGTTTTGGAAGGTGCGTGCAATACCCATGGTGGCCACTTGATGGCTGTCCATGTGACCAAAGGTTTGACCACGGAATGTGATGGACCCTTCTTGTGGTTCATAGACACCGTTGATGCAGTTGAGCATCGAGCTCTTGCCGGCGCCGTTGGGTCCAATGATGGCGCGCACTTCGTGCTCGCGCACGTTGAACGAAATGTCGGTCAGCGCCTTGACGCCACCGAAACGCAAACTGATATTTTTGACGTCAAGGATGACGTCACCGATTTTCTTGCTCATGCTGCTTTCCCCACAGGCGTGAAGGTTTTTGCGTCCGAGAGTTTGAGCGTGGCGCTGACACTACCGGTGCGGCCGTCTTCAAACTTAACTTGGGTTTCAATGAATTGTTCAGTTGCGCCGTTGTAGAGCGCACTGACCAAGGCTTCGTACTTCTCAGCGATGTAGCCGCGACGCACTTTGTTGGTACGGGTCAGCT
The DNA here is from genome assembly GCA_903856995.1 of uncultured Burkholderiales bacterium. GTDB lineage: Bacteria > Pseudomonadota > Gammaproteobacteria > Burkholderiales > Burkholderiaceae_C > Limnohabitans. The sequence goes on along the minus strand of CAIODK010000222.1, from coordinate 8,113 downwards.
CCCCGTCATCCGCATCGAGCTCTTTGTGCAAGACCAAGAAGCGGCTGACTTGGCTGCCCGCCAAGAGCTCGTCCACAGACAGATCTGCATTGACTTTTTCGACGCATTCTTGGATGAGTCCATAGACCTCTGGCTTTTGCGCCAAGTCGGTATAGCCGGCATAGGGCAAGTTGCGACGCTCGGCCCAGTTGCCCACAGCGTCAAAGTCGATGTTGATCATGACGCACACTTTTTCGCGCTGGTCGCCATAGGCCACCACTTCTTTGATGTGCGGAAAGAACTTGAGTTTGTTTTCAACGTACTTGGGTGCGAACATGGCGCCGTCGTTTGCGCCACCTTTGATGCGTCCCACGTCTTTGACGCGGTCGATGATCTTCAAGTGTCCATGCGCATCGATGAAGCCCGCATCGCTGGTGTGGTACCAGCCGTCGGGAGTGAGCACCTCGGCGGTCGCTGCGTCGTTCTTGTAATAGCCCTTGAGCAAGCCTGGCGACTTGACCAGAATTTCGCCGTTGTCGGCTACTTTGATTTCCACGCCAGCGCACGGCACACCCACGGTGTCGGCACGCGCTTCATGGTCGGGCTGCAAGCAGACGAACACGGCGGTCTCGGTCGAGCCGTAGAGTTGTTTCAAGTTCACGCCGATGGCGCGGTAGAAGCTGAACAGGTCGGGGCCAATCGCCTCACCGGCGGTGTAGGCCACGCGCACACGGCTCATGCCGAGGTTGTTGCGCAAGGGCCCGTACACAAAGAAGTTACCCAAGGCGTAGAGCAAACCGCCGAACAAGCCGATCGACTTGCCTTCCATTTTAGTGGGGCCGTATTTGCGCGCCACATCCATGAAGTAATGGAACATGGCGCGTTTGAGTGCGCCTGCGTCTTCCATGCGAATCATCACGCTGGTCAGCAAACCTTCAAACACGCGAGGTGGTGCGAAGTAGTACGTGGGTCCGATTTCTTTCAAGTCGATGGTCACCGTGGCAACGGACTCTGGGCAGTTCACCACATAGCCGCAATAGAGCCATTGGGCATAGCTGAAGATGTTTTGACCAATCCATGCAGGTGGCAGGTAGGCCAGCACGTCTTCTTCAGAGGTGAGATGGTCAAACAAGGCCCCCGCTTCGGCGCGGTTGATGATGGAGTTGTGCGTGTGCACCACACCTTTGGGATTGCCGGTGGTGCCTGATGTGAAGAACATGGCCCCCACATCATCGGTGTGTGCTTTGCCCACTTCGTCCAGGAAAAAACTGGGGTGTTTCGCCGCGAACACCTCGCCCTCAGCCAGTAACGCTTCGAGCGAAGTCAAGCCTGGCTCGTTGTATTTGCGCAGGCCACGCGGGTCATCAAAAAAGATGTTTGAGATTTGCGGGCATTGCTCACGAATCTCAATCAGTTTGTCGACTTGCTCTTGGTCTTCCACCACGCAAAAGCGCACATCGGCGTTGTTGAGTGGGTACACGCATTCCGCGCCTGCGGCATCTTGGTACAACGGGATAGGAATCGCACCCAAGGCTTGCGCGGCCAACATGGTGGCGTACAAACGGGGGCGATTGGAACCAATCACAACCAGGTGCTCGCCACGGGTCAGGCCGGCTTGGTGAAAACCGCACGCCATGTGCTCCACCATGCGCGCCATGTCGGCCCACGTGGTGGTTTGCCAAATGCCGTATTCCTTCTCACGCATGGCAGGCGCCTGTGGCCGCTCGCCGGCATGCTTGAGTAACAGTCGAGGAAACGTGGTCTGCATTCCTGATCCTTGCTTTTTTTAAAAATGTTGATCAAAGATCACTGTCCCTTTCGGGACGGTTGAGCTATGTTGAGCGCGATCGTAAGCACTAGTTTGACGTCAAGTTGTCGTTTCGACGACAATCTAGGGTAGACACCTAGCAGGACTTACCCGAGCCTGACGGATCACTTGGAGCCCCCCATGACCATTGAACCCAGCGTTTACCAACGACGGCGCACCCCCACCTTGGCGGAGCTATCACAAATCCCTTGGTTGAACCTGCTGACGCCGACGGAGCGCAAACGCATTGAGTCGCAACTGGTGGTGAGCGACCCAATGCCCGGCGACTATGTGTGCCGTGTGGGCCGCCAAGCAACGTATTGGTTTGGCGTGATCGAGGGCTTGTTGAAGATGAGCACGGACAGCGCCAGCGGCCGCACCATCACCTTCACCGGCGTGCCTCCTGGGGGCTGGTTTGGCGAGGGCACGGCCATCAAACGTGAGAGCTACCGCTACAACATCATGGCCTTGCGCCGAAGCGTGGTGGCGGGTCTTCCCATCGACACATTTCATTGGTTGCTCGACAACTCGATTGGCTTCAACCGCTTCGTGATGAACCAACTCAACGAGCGTTTGGGGCAGTTCATCGAGGCGCGCGAAATTGACCGCGCCCATGACCCCGACGTTCAGGTCGCGCGCAACTTAGCGGCCCTCTTTAACCCCACCTTGTTTCCAGGGGTGGGTGAGCTGTTGCGCATCACCCAGCAAGAGTTGGCCTACCTCGTTGGCTTGTCACGTCAACGCGTGAACGTCGCGCTCAACACGTTGCAAGAACAAGGCGCAATTCGCATTGAGTACGGTGGCATGCGAGTACTGGATTTGAACGCCCTTCGCACCAGTGGCACCCAGTGCTAGACCACTTGCACACCGTCACTCGTTAAACTCGCTACCTTACTTCGGCGCCTTATGTCAGACACCTCTTCAGAACTTACCCGCCTCAATAAACGCATGGCCGAACTCGGTTTGTGCTCACGCCGCGAAGCCGATGCTTGGATTGAACAAGGCTGGGTCTTGGTCAACGGCCAACCCGCACCGATGGGCGTGAAGGTGAGCCCTTCGGACCGCGTGGAAATTGACCCGCGCGCCACCGGCCACCAACAAACGCAAGTGACCATCCTGCTGCACAAGCCCATGGGCTATGTGAGCGGGCAAGCGGAGGATGGGCATGAGCCCGCCATCACGCTGATTCATGGCCGCAACCATTGGCGTGAAGACCCCTCCAAAAATCGTATCCAACCTTCACAGCTGCGTGGATTGGCCCCTGCAGGCCGCTTGGACATCGACTCGGTAGGCATGCTGGTGCTGACCCAAGATGGCCGAGTAGCCCGCCAATTGATTGGCGAAGACAGCCACATGGAAAAAGAGTATTTGGTGCGCGTGACCTACCAAGATGAGGCGCTCAATGTGCAAAAAGTTTTCCCGAGCGAGCTGCTGGCACGCCTGCGCCACGGCCTGAGTCTCGACGGCAAACCCCTCAAGCCTGCGCAAGTGGAATGGCAAAACCCAGAGCAGTTGCGCTTTGTACTGACCGAAGGCAAGAAGCGCCAAATCCGACGCATGTGCGAACAGGTCGGTTTGATGGTGGTGGGCCTCAAGCGCATCCGCATGGGCCGCATCGTGTTGGGTAACCTGCCTGTCGGACAATGGCGCTACATCGGCGCCAACGAACGTTTTTAATCTCTTGAATTTTTTTAGACCATGACCAAACAAACCCATTCCTTCCAAGCCGAAGTCTCGCAACTGCTGCACCTTGTCACGCATTCGCTTTACTCCAACAAAGAAATTTTCCTGCGCGAGCTGGTGTCCAACGCCTCTGACGCGTGTGACAAGTTGCGCTACGAAGCCTTGAACAATGATGCGTTGTTTGAAGGTCATTCAGAGCTCGAGGTTCGCGTGAGCTTTGACAAAGACGCCCGCACATTGACCATTGCCGACAACGGCATTGGCATGAGCCAAGAGGACGCCATTGCCCACTTGGGCACCATTGCCAAGAGCGGCACACGCGAATTCATGGGCAAACTCAGCGGTGACCAAAAGACCGATGCCAAAGACCAAGGCGCTCTGATTGGTCAGTTCGGCGTGGGCTTTTACTCTGGCTATATCGTGGCAGACCGCATCACCGTCGAGTCACGCCGCGCTGGCTTGAAGGTCGAAGAAGGCGTGCGTTGGAGCAGCACCGGCACGGGCGACTTTGAAGTCGAGGCCATCACACAAGCGGATCGCGGAACCCACATCATCTTGCACCTGCGTGACGATGCCGAGGAGTACCTGAGCGCATGGAAGCTCAAATCCGTGATCAACAAATACTCAGACCACATTTCTTTGCCAATTCGCATGCGCAAAGAAGAGTGGAAAGAGGGAGAAAACGACCAACCCGGCGGAATGGTTCTGACCGACGAATGGGAGACCATCAACCAAGCCAATGCCTTGTGGGCGCGTCCCAAGAAAGACGTGACCGACGAGCAGCACGCCGAGTTCTACAAACACATCAGCCACGACTTTGAACCGCCTTTGGCTTGGAGCCACAACCGTGTCGAGGGTGCGACCGAATACACCCAGCTGCTGTATGTCCCCAGCACGGCGCCGATGGATTTGTTCAACCGCGACAAAAAATCGGGTCTGAAGTTGTATGTGAAACGTGTGTTCATCATGGACGATGCAGAGGCGCTGATGCCGTCTTATCTGCGTTTCATCAAAGGCGTGGTGGACTCGGCCGATTTGCCACTGAACGTGAGCCGTGAATTGCTGCAAGAAAGCCGCGATGTGAAGGCCATCCGTGAAGGCAACACCCGCCGTGTGTTGGCTGTCTTGGAAGACTTGGCTAAGAACGAGGCCGACAAGTTCACACAGTTCTACGCGGAGTTTGGTGCGGTACTGAAAGAAGGTTTGGGCGAAGACTTTGCCAACAAAGACAAGCTCGCCAAACTGCTGCGCTTTGCCAGCACCAGCACCGACGCCGTGAGTGTGTCTTTCGCCGACTACAAAGCTCGCATGAAAGAGGGCCAAGAGGCGATTTATTACATCACCGCCGACACCTTGGCTGGCGCCAAGAACAGCCCGCAACTCGAAGTGTTCCGCAAGAAAGGCATCGAAGTTTTGCTGATGACCGATCGTGTGGATGAGTGGGCCTTGAACTTTGTGCAAGAGTTTGATGGCACAGCGTTGCAGTCTGTCGCCAAAGGCGCTGTCGATTTGGGCTCGCTGCAAGACGATGCCGAGAAGAAAGCCGCCGAGGATGCCGCCGAAACCTTTAAGCCTGTCTTAGCCATGCTCAAAGAGGCGCTCAAGGACAAAGCCGAAGACGTGCGCGTGACCACCCGCTTGGTGGATTCCCCCGCTTGCTTGGTCGTCAAAGACCACGGCATGTCGATGCAATTGGCACGCATGCTCAAACAGGCGGGTCAAGCCGCCCCTGAGATGAAACCTGTGTTGGAGGTCAATGCCGATCACCCCTTGGTGAAGAAGCTCAGCGCTGATGCCAACCCGCACTTCAACGATTTGGCGCACATCTTGTTTGACCAAGCTCTGTTGGCCGAAGGTGGTTTGCCTGACGACCCTGCCGCCTATGTGAAACGGGTGAACGCACTTTTGGTGTAAAACAGGAGCCATGACACTCATGGCCCCACTCTCTGCTTCGTCGTTGGACGACTGTCTGGCCAGCACGCAAGTGCTGGCCTTTGATATTTTTGGCACAGTCGTCGACTGGCATGGCAGCATCATGCGCGAGATGCAGGCCCTCTACCCGTCGGTGGATGCCAACGCCTTTGCGTTGGCTTGGCGTGCTGGCTACCAGCCTGCTATGGCGCGTGTGCGCTCAGGCGAATTGGGTTGGACTCGCATTGATGAGTTGCACCGTTTGATTTTGGACGACTTGTTGCCGGCGTTTGGTTTGGCGCATTTGAGCGAGATTGAGCGCGTTCACCTCAACCGCGTATGGCATCGCTTGGATGCTTGGCCTGACAGCGTTACCGGTTTGCTGCGCTTGAAAAAGAAATTCACCATTTGCAGCTTGTCAAACGGCAACCTCGGTTTGCTCACCAATATGGCGAAACGGGCTGGACTGCCTTGGGACTGCGTGCTTTCAGCGGAGGTGTTTCGTGCCTACAAGCCCGACCCCGCAGCGTATTTGGGTGTAGCCCACGTGTTTGATTTGAAGCCCGATCAGGTCATGCTGTGTGCGGCCCACCAAGACGACCTTGCTGCCGCACGCGCTTGCGGCTTACGCACGGCCTACATCGAGCGGCCAGCAGAGTTTGGACCAACGCAACTCAAGGATGTTTCACCCCAAGCTGGCAACACGTTGCATGTGCGCGACATGCACGCACTGGCCGATGCCATGGGCTGTTAGGCGTACAACGGTTCTTCTTGCATGGCTTCGCATTGTTCGACCAGCATGTGCGTTTGCCCCGCCCAATAGTCGCTGCTGCCAAACCAAGAAAAGTGTTGCACAAACGCAGGGTCGTCTTGTCGGCGTGCCAACCAAGCGCTGTAGTGAATCAACCTCAGGGTGCGCAACGGCTCAATCAATGCCAGCTCACTGCGGTCGAGCTCTCGCATTTGTTCGTAGCCATCTAAGAGCATCGATAGCTGTAAGGTGCGCTGTGCGCGTTCCCCGCTGAGCAACATCCACAAGTCCTGCACGGCAGGGCCCATGCGCGCATCATCCAAGTCGACAAAGTGCGGGCCACCATTTGGCAAGTCGGTCGGCGTCCACAGGATGTTGCCAGGATGGCAGTCACCGTGCAGTCGGATATGGTGCGCTGGATGCGCCGAAAAAGCATTTTCCGCGAGCGCAATGGCTTGGTCGCAGACCTCACGCCATGCACTTTGCTGGTCCAGTGGAATGATGTTTTGTGCCAGGAGCCAATCCCGCGACTCAACGGCAAACGTGGCCACGTTCAGGGTGGGCCGTGTTGCAAACGCGTGCCGTGCGCCGACGATGTGAATGCGCGCAATGAATCGGCCAATCCACTCCAGCACTTCTGCATCGTCCAGCTCGGGCATGCGCCCTCCGCGTCTCGGACTCACGCTGAAGGCGAAACCGTGTGCGTGGTGCAACGTCTTGCCTTGCAAGTTGAGTGGCCCCACCAGTGGCACCTCATCCGCCATGAGCTCAGCGGCGAAACTGTGTTCTTCTAAGATTTGTGCATCACTCCAGCGCTCAGGCCGATAGAACTTGGCGACCAGGGATGAGTTGTCATCCAACATGACTTGGTAGACGCGGTTTTCGTAAGAACTCAATGCCGTCATTCGTCCGTCAACGGCAAGCCCTAAATCTGAAAGTGCATCCAGCACCACATCTGGGGTGAGTGCGGCGTAGGCGTGTTGCTTGGCCGCTGGTTCAAACACCCCAAACCACCTCTTTGTCTTCGGCGTGCGCACGACGCAACATGTCGATGAAGGTGACCACGCGTTGTTTGAGGGTGATGCTGCGAACCCCATCTGGGATGGGCGTCGTCTCACCCTTCTCCAAGCCCGCTTTGTGAGCGTCTTTGGCGGCTTGATGCGCCTGCTCTTCTTGCACCACGGCGGCTTGCAAGGCATCGATGGCTGCCAACATTTCGTTGGGCAAAATAATTCCCTGCGCACCGGGGTCTTTGCCAATGATTCTCAGAATTTGTTTGCCTTGTGGCTCCAAGAGAATGAGGTCGCCCGTGGCTTTAGATTTGAATTTGTACAGCATGGGTTCATTGTGCGCGCTTGCCGCGTTTCGTTAAAGTGGTTTTGCGATTCAATCTAGCAGCAATGCGTTCACCACTGCGTGAAAAGCCTCTGGACGCTCAAACATCACCCAGTGCCCTGCATCGGGCACCACGGTGAATGTCTGTAATTGACTCAGCACTTGTGGCACTTGGTCTAACGTGCCACTGTAGAGGGCATCCTTGGCACCCCACACGCCGTGCACGGGGCATTGCCAGCGCAACTGTGCTTGGGCCAATACATCGGTCCGTGCGATACGCCGTCTGCGCATGCGGTCCCTTGCCACATTGGCTTGCTGCAAATCGATCACCTCTTCAGTGATGCTGCCCTCATTCGCCAGCATCATGGCTTTCAGGTTGTGGCGATGCACGTCTCTTTGTGCTGTCGCACTCATTTCAAAAGACATCCCGCGCATTGGCAAAACTTTGCCAAATAGACCAAGGCCTGGAACGCCGACCAACACTAATTTTTGTATGAGTTGTGGATGATCTGCGGCGAGTAAACCTGCGGTCATCCCGCCGAAAGAAAACCCCATGACGTCGACGGCGGTACCGGCAAAGGTTCGCGTCAGAATCTCAGCGAGAAAGGGTACCAAATCATCGGCATCATTCACGCCGGGAGGAAGAG
>CAIODK010000221.1 GCA_903856995.1 uncultured Burkholderiales bacterium | reverse complement strand
CTTGGGCGTTTGGGCGATCACCGTGCTGTCGATGTTGCCAATCTGATAGCCGGCAGCCCTGACCAATGCGGCTGTCTTTTGCAACAACAACCAAGAATCCGCGCCTTTGTAAGCGCCATCCGCATCGGAAAAGTGCCTGCCGATGTCACCCAATGCAGCAGCGCCCAACAAGGCGTCAGTGATCGCATGCAACAGCACATCCGCGTCGGAGTGCCCTAGCAGGCCATGGGTGTGTTCAATGCGAACGCCGCCCAACATCAAGGGACGCCCCTCCACCAGAGCGTGGACATCCCAGCCCTCACCGATTCGAAATGTTGGAACAGTCATGTGCGATTCAACCTCTTGATTTCAAAATAGCGTCAGCCAACGCAAAGTCTTCTGGGTACGTGACCTTGAAGTTTTGTGCACTGCCAGCGACCAGCTTAGGGTGCAAACCCACAGCTTCAAGGGCACTGGCCTCATCCGTCACAGCCGGACCTGCGTGCGCCAAGGCCTGTTGCAACACCCCCAAGCGAAACATTTGCGGGGTTTGCGCCAACCACTTGTCGGATCGGTCCACCGTTTTTGACACGCGCCCCTCAAGCTCTGTTTTTAATGTGTCGGCGAGCTTATGCGCCAACAAACCGCCCACATCATCCGTTTGGCAGGCGTCGATCAAGGTGTTGATTTGCGCTGAGGTGACCAAGCAACGGGCTGCGTCATGCACCAACACCCAATCAGAGTCGCGAACGCCCTGCTGCGCCAACTGATGCAAACCCGCCAACACGCTGGCAGCACGGGTTGCCCCGCCGTTGCGCACGCTGCCAAACAGGGGCTGAGGGTAGGCCGCCAGCACGTCGTCCATGTGGGCATCGTCAGGCGCTAATACCAGCAAGCCTTGCGTGATACGCCCCACGCCGGCAAAGGCTTTGAGGGTGTGGACCACCATGGGTACACCAGCGATGGGTTGGTATTGCTTAGGCAGGGACGTGCCAGCGCGGCTACCAAAGCCCGCGCACGGGATGACCGCAAAAAAACGATCGGGGGGGAAGAGATGTGAGGGCATTGAATAATTTTGGGCATAGAGCCCAGCCCCCATTCTAGAATTACAGCAATGCATCTGCCCTCATTGAGTCCTGGCAAGCGATTTGCCCTGCCCCGCCCTATCGGTTCTGCCGATGCTTTGCTGCTCGCGCAGTTAGGCACCCGCGAAAAAGCCAAGCAACAACGCGTGGCCATCGTCACCGCCGATGCGGGGGATGCACAGCGCCTACAAGACGAAATGGCGTTCTTCGCCCCCGACTTGCGCTGCGTGCTCTTCCCCGATTGGGAAACACTGCCCTACGACAGCTTCTCGCCCCATCAAGACCTGATCAGCGAGCGCTTGGCCACACTGTGGCGCATCTCGCAAGGCGATGCCGATGTGGTGCTCATTCCCGCCACCACCGCGCTGTACCGTTTGGCACCACCTGCGTTCTTGGCGGGCTACACCTTTCACTTCAAGGTCAAGCAAGCACTTGACGAAGCCAAGCTCAAATCGCAACTCACGCTCGCAGGCTACACGCACGTGACCCAAGTGGTCAGCCCAGGTGAGTACGCCGTGCGCGGCGGGTTGATTGACCTGTTCCCCATGGGTTCGCTGGTGCCCTACCGCGTGGATTTGTTTGACAACGAAATCGACTCCATCCGCACCTTTGACCCAGACAGCCAACGCAGCCTCTACCCCGTGCCCGAAGTACGCTTGCTGCCAGGGCGCGAGTTCCCGATGGACGATGCCGCGCGCGCGCTGTTTCGCAACCGTTGGCGCGAAATGCTCGAGGGCGACCCGACCAAGAGCCGGATCTACAAAGATATTGGCAACGGCATCGCCACCGCAGGCATTGAGTACTACCTGCCTTTGTTCTTTGAAGAGACCGCCAACGTGTTTGACTACCTCGGTGGCTCTGCCACGGTGGTGCTGCATGGGGACCTAGAGTCGGTCTTTCAACGCTTTTGGCAAGACACGCAAGACCGTTACCGCTTGGTGCAGGGTGACCCAGAGCGCCCCGCCTTGCCTCCGGCAAATTTATTTTTGAACGCCGAGCAGTTTTACGCCGCCGCCAACAGCTATGCGCAATTCAACCTGCGACCCCACGCCACGGACGTGATCGACAACGCGTTTGCACAAACCCTGCCCGACCTCACAGTGGTGCGAGGTGCGGCAGACCCCCTACAAAAACTGCAAGCCTATGCAGGCCACACGGCCAACCGCTTGCTCATCTTGGCCGAAAGCGATGGCCGCCGCGAAAGCCTGCTCGACTTTCTACGCTCCTCCAACCTCAACCCACCCGCGTTTGACTCGCTGGCTGAGTTTGAAGCGAGTGCAGAAAAGTTCGGCATCGCCACCGCCGCCTTGCAAATCGGGTTCAGCTGGACCGAAGCCGGCCTAGACCTGATCACCGAGACCGAGCTGTTTGCAGTGGGTGCAACCACACGCCGACGCAAGAAACAAGAGCAAGTCAGCGACGTAGAAGCCCTCATCAAAGACTTGGCTGAACTCAACCTAGGAGACCCCGTGGTGCACAACGCCCACGGCATTGGCCGCTACCGTGGTTTGGTCAACATGGACTTGGGCGAAAAGAACGCCGACGGCACACCCGCGCTGCAAGAGTTCTTGCACCTCGAATACGCAGACAAAGCCGTGCTCTATGTGCCGGTGAGCCAGCTGCACCTGATTGGCCGCTACACCGGCGTGAGTGCCGACGAAGCCCCTCTGCACAAACTTGGCTCCGCCCAATGGGACAAAGCCAAACGCCGCGCTGCTGAGCAAGTGCGCGATGCAGCCGCAGAACTCCTGAACATCTACGCCCGCCGCGCGACGCGCCAAGGCCACCCCTTCCGCTACTCACCGCAAGACTACGAAACCTTCGCCAACGACTTTGGCTTTGAAGAAACCGCCGACCAACGCGCCGCCATCCACGCGGTCATGCAAGACATGATCAGCCCACGCCCCATGGACCGCCTGATCTGTGGCGACGTGGGCTTTGGCAAAACCGAAGTGGCCTTGCGTGCCGCGTTTGTGGCTGTCACAGGCGGCAAGCAAGTGGCCTTCTTAGCGCCCACCACCTTGTTGGCCGAACAGCATTACCAAACCTTGGTCGACCGCTTTAGCAAATGGCCCATCAAGATTGCTGAAATGAGCCGCTTTCGCTCCGCCAAAGAAATCACCGCCGCCGCAAAAGGCTTGGCTGAAGGCCAAGTCGACATCGTGATCGGCACGCACAAGTTGCTGAGCGAGTCCGTCAAATTCAAAGACCTCGGGCTGCTCATCATTGATGAAGAGCACCGCTTTGGCGTGCGCCACAAAGAAGCCATGAAGGCCATGCGCGCTGAGGTGGACATCCTCACGCTCACCGCCACGCCCATCCCTCGCACCTTGGGCATGGCGCTGGAAGGCCTGCGCGACTTGAGCGTGATTGCCACCGCGCCGCAACGCCGCTTGGCCATCAAAACCTTTGTCCGCAACGAAGGCAACGGTGTGATTCGCGAAGCTGTGCTGCGCGAGCTCAAACGCGGTGGCCAGTGCTACTTCTTGCACAACGATGTGGCCACGATTGAAAACCGTCGCGCACAGCTAGAAGAGCTGCTGCCCGAAGCCCGCATCGCCGTGGCCCACGGCCAAATGCCCGAGCGCGAACTTGAGCGCGTCATGCGCGACTTCGTGGCCCAACGCTTCAACCTGCTTCTGTGCTCGACCATCATCGAAACCGGCATTGACGTGCCCAGCGCCAACACCATCATCATGAGCCGCGCCGACAAATTTGGTTTGGCCCAGCTGCACCAGCTACGCGGCCGCGTGGGACGCAGCCACCACCAAGCCTACGCCTACCTCATGGTGCCCGACACACAGGGCCTGACCAAACAAGCAGCGCAACGCTTGGACGCGATTCAGCAAATGGAAGAACTGGGCTCCGGCTTTTACCTCGCCATGCACGACCTTGAAATCCGAGGCGCAGGCGAAGTGCTGGGCGAAAACCAAAGCGGCAACATGCTGGAAGTGGGCTTTCAGCTCTACAACGAGATGCTCAGCGAAGCCGTGCGCGCCTTGAAGAACGGTGAAGAGCCAGACCTGCTCAGCCCGCTCAGCGCCACCACTGAAATTAACCTGCACGCCCCGGCCCTGCTGCCAGACGACTACTGCGGCGATGTGCACCTGCGCCTGTCGTTCTACAAAAAACTAGCCACCGCCAAAACGGGCGACCAAATCGATGCGCTGTTAGAAGAAATCGTGGACCGCTTTGGCAAACTGCCCGCACAAGCCCAAACCCTCATCGACGTGCACCGCCTGCGCGTGCAAGCCCGCAGCTACGGCGTGACCAAAGTCGATGCAACCCCCGGCGTGACGCACATCAGCTTCAAAGCCAACCCGCCGTTTGATGCCATGCGCATCATCGAGCTGGTGCAGAAAAACAAACACATCAAACTGGCTGGCAACGACCGCCTGCGCATCGAACGCGAGCTGCCCGAACCCAAAGCTCGTGCACAAATGGTGCGCGATGTGTTGCGCTCGCTCGGCACGCCCACAGCACCGGTGGCCAAGGCGGCTGAAGCACACTAAACGAGATGCGCCCGATACCGAAAACTGAATCAAGCGACCCTCGATAATCCCCCATATGACTTCTGCCACCGAACTTACCCCCGGCCTTGCCATCCAAGGCTTCACCGCCCCCCTAAAGCTCCAAGACTTCAAACTCATCGCGTTTGACATGGACTCGACGCTCATCAACATTGAGTGCATTGACGAAATTGCCGATGCCGTAGGCCGCAAGGCCGAGGTGGCGGCCATCACCGAGGCAGCGATGCGCGGTGAGATTACCGATTTCAAAGACAGCTTGCGCCGCCGCGTGGCGCTGCTCAAAGGTGTGCCCGAAGCGGCCTTGCACGAGGTGTTTGAACAACGTCTGCGCTTAAACCCCGGTGCCAAAACACTGGTGGACACCTGCAAAGCCCACGGCATGAAGGTGCTGTTGGTCAGCGGAGGCTTCACCTTCTTTGCCGACCGCGTGTGCGAGATGCTGAACATCGACTACGCCCGCAGCAATGTGCTGGCGATTGACAACGGCCACCTCACGGGCGATGTGGTCACCCAAGACTGGGGCGATATTTGCGACGGCGCAGAAAAGCGCAAGATGCTGCTACACATTTGCGCGCAAATGGGCATCAGCCCCAAACAAGCCATTGCCATGGGCGACGGCGCAAACGATTTGTTGATGATGGGCGAAGCTGGCTTGTCGGTGGCGTATCACGCCAAACCCAAGGTGCGCGAGCAGGCGATGGTGGCCATCAACGACGGTGGCTTAGACCGGTTGCTGGAAGTCTT
>CAIODK010000220.1 GCA_903856995.1 uncultured Burkholderiales bacterium | reverse complement strand
TGCGTGTAGCCAAAGTGTTCGCAGGCGCGTTTCAGTGCTTGGGCATAGTCACCCGAATCCAGCACCTCGCCATTGGCGGTGGTGAACGGCATGGCTTGTGTGGCGATTAAATTTTTGAACCGCAAATCGACCGGATCGATGCCATGGTGGCGTGCGGCCATGTCCATCAAGGTCTCCATCAGCAACGCGGCCTCGGGGCGACCCGCACCGCGATAAATGTTCACCGGTGCCGTGTTGGCGCGTGTGGCGACACCGTCAATTTTTAAATGATGCAAATCGTAGGGGCCAGGCAAGATGCGGGCGGCGTTGCGCAAGGGAACCACACCTGAATAGGGCAGCCAAGCGCCCAAGGTGAAATGCAGTTGGGCTGCGAGCCCTTCCAAACGGCCTTGCGCATCGAGCCACAGTTGGCCCTCAAGTTGCGCCCCTCGTCCATGCATGCCACCCAGAAAATCTTCTGAGCGCGACGATGTCCAACGCACCGTGGCGCACATGTGCCGAGCGGTCAACGCCACTAAGAGGTCTTCGGGGCTGACAGAGGCACGCGCACCAAATGCCCCTCCTACATCCGGGCAGATCAGATGCACGTGTTCCACGTCCATGCCCAAAACATGGGCGGCATCGGCTTGGGCTCTGGAGGGGGTTTGTGTGGCCAGCCACAACGTGATCCGCTGGGTATCGTCGTGCCAAGATGCGCTGCATGCGCGCGGTTCCATCGGCATGGCGGTAAGGCGTGGCACGTGCAAACGCACGCTGACGCAGGGGGCGCGCGCGGGCAGTTTGCCGTGGTGGTGATTTGTTTGGGTGGTGACGGGGTTTTGCGCGTCAAAGTCGCAGGCGACAGTCTGTGGTTGCAAAGACAGTTGCGCCTGCGCTGCTGCGTGTTTGGCCTGTTGCGCGGTCTGTGCCACCACCACGGCCACCACTTGCCCCACATAGGACACGGTGTCTTGTGCGAGCAATTCAAACTGTACCTTGTGCGGCAAGGGGAGCAGGGGGTTGATGTCAGGCAGCCAGTGCTGACCCAAATCTGCGGCGGTCAAGACGGCGTGCACCCCTGGCATTTTTAGGGTTGACGCTTTGTCGATGTGCACGATGTGTGCATGCGCTTGCGGGCTGCGGATAAAGGCAATATGCAGTGCGTGGGGCAGTTTCAGGTCTTGCCCAAAGCAAGCCTCACCGCGCAGCAACGCCGCGTCTTCACGGCGCAAGGTGGGGGCGATGGGGGTGTCAGTCATTACGCGTCCATTGTGAGTAAACAATGAACCATCGGTCAAATGATGAAAATTGAACAATCATGCAGCGCAGCTGTTTAATCGCTGTCGTTGCCGAGCCGCATAAACTCGGGCTATGCCTTTTAAACTCGCCACCTCTCACCTGAGTCTTCGTCAACTGCGTGCGTTCTTGGCCGTGGCTCAAGAATCCAGCATGACGCGTGCCGCCACGCAGCTGCACCTGACCCCTTCGGCGCTCTCTATGTTGGTGCGCAGCATGGAAGACGATTTGGGCATGCGCTTGTTCGAGCGCACCACCCGTCGCGTGGTGTTGACTGATGCAGGCAAACAATTTTTACCGACGGTGGAACAGGTTTTCATTCAGTTGGACAGCGGAATCGCCAGCCTTCAGCAGTCACAACGTTTGAAAGCCTCGCAACTGAGGATCGCAACGTCTCCGTTACTGGCCAGTGCGTTGTTTCCTAAGGTGATTGCAAGTTTTCGTGCGCAACACCCACAAGTGAGCGTGGTGTTGCTGGACGCGTCGGTCGATTCATTGCCTGACTTGGTGCGGCGTGGTGAAGTTGACATGGCGGTTTGCACTGCTAACAGTGATGTGGCAGATTTGTCGCCCCATCTGTTGTACGTGGACAAGCTGATGTTGGTTTGTCATGTGGATCACCCCTTGGCGCAGGCGCGCGAAGTTTCTTGGCCGAGTTTGGTGGAAGAGCCGCTGATCTTGATGCGTCATGGCAGTGGCTTGCGATCCTTGGTGGATAAAACCATCTCCAAGTGGTGCAAGCACCTCAAGCCAGCTTATGAGGTGTCGCACGTGGCCACGGCGTTGGGTTTGGTGGCGGAGGGGGAAGGCGTATCTATCTTGCCTTCATATGCTATTTCGCGGGCACAAGCTGCGTCGCAGGCATTGTCGATCGTGGCCGTGGCGTTGGTAGGGCCTGTCGTGGAGCGCGAAATTGTGGCACTGACGCCCGCCTTTGCAGAGGCACCTGTTGCTGTAGAAGCATTGATCGAGCACTTCAAAAAACACGCTGGTAAGTACTAAAAATAGCGTTTTAATCGGGCACCACTGCGGTGGCTTCAATTTCTACCAAAGCGCGGTCTTCCAGTAAATCCGCCACTTGTACCAAGGACATGACGGGGTAGTTTCGGCCCATCACCTGTTGGTAGGCCTGTCCCAGTTCTCGTCCGCGTGCCAAGTAGCTTTTTTTGTCTTTCACGTACCAAGTCATTCGGACGATGTGTTCTGGCCCTGCCTGCGCGCAGGCCAAGGTGTCGACGATATTTTGCAGCGCCTGTTGGCACTGTGCGACAAAATCATCGGTCTCGAACTGAGCTTGCCCGTTCCACCCGATCATGCCCGCCACATAAATCTGGCGGCCTCGGACTTCAATGCCATTCGCATAGCCCTTGGGCTCAATCCAGCCCTCTGGTTGTAATACTTTGCGCATAGGTGTGCCTTCTTAGTTAAGGGTGCGTTGCCATTTGCCGTAAACGGAAACGTTGTAGCTTGCCTGTTTCGGTCCTTGGCAAGGCTGGGATGAATTGAATACGCCTTGGGTATTTGAAAGGTGCGATATTTTTTTTGACGAAGTTTTGCAAGGTTTCCACCATGTCTGCATCGCCGCTGTATTCGGGTTTGAGTGCAACAAAAGCCATCACGATTTGCCCACGCTCAGGATCTGCGACCCCCACCACGCCACACTCAGAGACGGCGGGGTGTTGCATCAGAGCCCCCTCGACTTCTGGGCCTGCAATGTTGTAACCCGCAGAGATGATCATGTCGTCGTTGCGCGCCATGTA
>CAIODK010000219.1 GCA_903856995.1 uncultured Burkholderiales bacterium | reverse complement strand
CCAACGCGAACACACGGGCCCAGACTGGCAAGACAGCGGCATCGTCTATTGCCAATCGCGCAAACGCGTTGAAGAGGTCGCCAAACTTTTGTGCGACGCCGGCATTGCTGCGCTGCCGTACCACGCTGGGCTGGATGGCGCTATTCGCCAAAAACACCAGAACCGCTTCTTGCGCGAAGAAGGTTTGGTGATGGTCGCCACCATCGCGTTTGGCATGGGCATCGACAAACCCGATGTGCGCTTTGTGGCCCATTTGGACATGCCCAAAAACATCGAAGGCTACTACCAAGAAACCGGCCGGGGTGGCCGCGACGGCCAAGCCGCACACGCCTGGATGGCCTATGGCCTGAACGACGTGGTGAACCAGCGCCGCATGATCGACGAAAGCCCCGCGGGCGAAGACTTCAAACAAGCCATGCGTGGCAAACTCGACGCGCTGCTGGCCTTGGCCGAAGCCACCGACTGCCGCCGCGTGCGCCTGCTGGGCTACTTTGATGAAACCTACAAATCCGCAGAGGACGGGCAAGTTCGCCTGACTTGCGGGAATTGCGACAACTGCCTGCAGCCCCCAGAAATTTGGGACGGCACGGAAGCCGCCCGCATGCTGCTGTCCACCATCTACCGCGTGAAGCAACAAAGCGGCATGTCGTTTGGAGCCGGTCATGTGATGGACATCTTGCGTGGCAAAACCACCGAGAAGGTCACGCAATACGGCCACGACAAGCTCAGCACCTTTGCCATTGGCGCGCACTTCAGCGAGCTGCAACTGCGCGGCGTGCTGCGCCAGCTGATCGCCGTCGGCGCACTGGGCGTGGATGCGCAAGCCTTCAACACCCTGTATTTGACCGACGCCTCACGCGCCGTGCTCAAGGGCGAAGTGACCGTTCGCCTGCGCGCCTCCGTGTCCACCCCCGCTGACCGCAAGGGCAAACGCGGCGCCAACGGGGCAGCCAAGCCCGCACCGATTGCGCTCGATGCCGCCGCACAACAGCGCTATGACGCGCTCAAGGCGTGGCGCGCAGAGGTGGCCAAGTCCCACAACTTGCCCGCCTACGTCATCTTCCACGATGCCACGCTGGCCGCCATTGCGCAGGCCGAGCCACATGACCTCGAGGCCCTGCAAGGCATCGCCGGCATTGGTGTGAAAAAACTCGAGGCCTACGGGGACGAGGTGCTGCGCGTGGTGGCACATCCGGCTTAATGCCCGAATAACGGGTTTACCCTGAAGCCCCAGCCGCGACACGGCTTCCCAATTCCCCTAGAATTTAGGAAGCTTATATTTATTTAGAAGAGATCCCACATGTCACATGACAACCACACGCACGCGGCCGAACAAGACGTCGTTGAAGCCATCGTTCCTATGATGCCCATCGTGCTCCCCATCGCCGGCGCTGTGCTGATGTTCTTGATGGTGTTCATTGCCATGACCATGGCCTAAAGCCTCGTGATGACCAGCCATGCGCGGTCACTGACTTTTAAAAAAGCGCCTCTTCTGGCGCTTTTTTTATACTTTATGATTCGTTTAATGTTTTTAAATCGCCCGTGAAAGCTTATGTAAGGGGTTCGATTCTTAAAATGATCGACCGTCCTCAAACGGTGCGGAAATGAATTGAGGTCAGAGCCTCGCAAACATGCTGGCTGGGCTCTGACCTCAATTTTTTGACTTAGGAGCTTTCCATGAACATCCATGCACCCGCATATGTAAAAAACCCCAAGCTGGTTGCTTGGGTCGGCGAAATGGCCGCCTTGTGCAAACCAGACACCGTCTACTGGTGTGACGGCAGCGATGAGGAATACAACCGCCTCTGCCAACAACTGGTCGACGCCGGCACCTTCAAGAAGCTCAACCCCGTCAAGCGCCCCAACTCTTTCTTGGCCTGCTCTGACCCATCAGACGTGGCTCGCGTCGAAGACCGCACCTACATCTGTTCTGAAAAGAAAGAGAACGCAGGCCCCACCAACAACTGGATGGCCCCCGCAGAAATGCGCACCACCCTGAACCCTTTGTTCGACGGCTGCATGAAAGGCCGCACCATGTATGTGGTGCCGTTCAGCATGGGCCCGATGGGCTCACACATTGCACACGTCGGCATCGAACTGTCGGACAGCGCGTACGTCGCTGTGAACCAAAAAATCATGACGCGCATGGGCAAAGCCGTGTACGACGTGATCGGTACCGACGGTCCCTTCGTGCCTTGCGTGCATAGCGTGGGCGCACCTTTGGCCGCCGGCCAAGCCGACGTGACATGGCCTTGCAGCAAAACCAAATACATCGTGCACTTCCCTGAGACTCGTGAAATCTGGTCTTATGGTTCCGGCTACGGCGGCAACGCTTTGCTAGGCAAAAAGTGCTTTGCCTTGCGCATCGCCTCCAACATGGGCCGCGACCAAGGCTGGTTGGCTGAACACATGCTCATCTTGGGCGTGACCAACCCTCAGGGCAAAAAATATCACGTGGCGGCGGCTTTCCCAAGCGCCTGTGGCAAAACCAACTTCTCCATGCTCGTGCCACCCGAAGGCTTTGACGGCTGGAAAGTAACCACCATCGGTGACGACATCGCTTGGATCAAACCGCACTCAGACGGCAAGTTGTACGCCATCAACCCAGAAGCGGGCTACTTCGGCGTCGCACCGGGCACCAACTTTCACACCAACCCCAACTGCATGGCCAGCTTGGACAAGGACGTGATCTACACCAACGTCGCGCTGACCGATGACGGCGACGTGTGGTGGGAAGGTATGGAAAAAGACACCGGCTCATTGCCCGACCATTTGATCGACTGGCAAGGCAAGGACTGGACACCGGCCATCGCCAAAGAAACCGGCGCCAAAGCCGCTCACCCCAACGCCCGCTTCACCGTGGCGGCAACCAACAACCCCGCGTTGGACCACCAATGGGACGACGCTGATGGCGTGGCCATTGACGCGTTCATCTTCGGTGGCCGTCGCTCCACGACTGTGCCTTTGGTTACTGAAGCACGCAACTGGACCGAAGGCGTCTACATGGCTGCGACCATGGGCTCTGAGACCACCGCTGCCGCCGCTGGCCAACAAGGCGTGGTACGCCGCGACCCATTCGCCATGTTGCCGTTCATGGGCTACAACATGAGCGACTACTTCCAGCACTGGCTCGACATGGGCGACAAGCTCCAAGCCGGCCCTGCCAAAGTGCCCGCGATCTACTGCGTCAACTGGTTCCGCAAAGGCGACGACGGCAAGTTTGTATGGCCTGGCTATGGCGAAAACATGCGCGTCTTGAAGTGGATGATTGACCGCATCGAAGGTCAAGCCAAAGGCAAAGAAAACGTGTTCGGCGTGAGCCCCACGTATGAAGAACTCAACTGGACGGGCTTGAACTTCACGGCCGCCCAATTCAACACCGTCACCAGCATCGACAAAGCGGCTTGGGTGGCTGAGTTGAAGTTGCACGAAGAGTTGTTCACCCAGTTGGCTTACCACTTGCCTGCTGAGATGACGTCTACGAAGGCTGCTTTGGCTGCACGTTTGGAAGCCTAATTCGGCGTAAAGCAACCTGAACCCTTGCCTTAAATGTGAAAAGTCTCGCCCTGCGGGACTTTTTACTTTGGGGCTTTAACACCTCGTATGCAAGCGCCCTCTGGGTTTGCAAGAGAATTCAAACTGCTCATCTTCCGGCGTTACCCATCAAGGCTAGCGCTTGTTTTCAAAGGTCTATCCCGTGAACTCCGTCTTTACATCCACCCTGCGAGCCACAGCCCTCGCCCTGAGCTTGGCAGCCTTGCCCGCCTTTGCCCAAAACGTCATCAAGATTGGCGAGATCAACAGCTACAAAGCCCAACCGGCGTTCCTCGATCCCTACAAAAAAGGCATGGAGCTAGCGGTGGAAGAAATCAACGCTGCGGGTGGCGTGAACGGCAAGCAACTGCAACTCATCACGCGTGACGACAACGCCTCGCCTGGCGACGCCGTACGCGCCGCTGAAGAACTGCTGAGCCGCGAAAAGGTCGATGTGCTCTCTGGCGCATTTCTCTCGCACATTGGTTTGGCGCTGGGCGACTTTGCCAAGCAACGCAAGGTGTTCTTCCTTGCGGGTGAACCGCTGACCGACAAAATGGTGTGGCAAAACGGCAACCGCTACACCTACCGCCTGCGCGCAAGCACCTACATGCAAGTCGCCATGCTCGTGCCCGAAGCGGCCAAGCTCAAGAAAAGACGCTGGGCCGTGGTGTACCCCAACTACGAATACGGCCAATCGGCCGCTGCCACGTTCAAGCAATTGCTCAAAGCCGCACAGCCCGATGTGGCGTTTGTGGCAGAGCAAGCCCCCGCGCTCGGTAAAATTGACGCCGGCTCCGTCACCCAAGCCTTGGCGGATGCCAAGCCAGATGCCATCTTCAACGTCTTGTTCGCCACCGACCTCACCAAGTTTGTACGCGAAGGCAACACGCGTGGCTTGTTCCAAGGCCGTGAAGTCGTGAGCTTGCTCACCGGTGAGCCCGAATACTTAGAGCCGCTCAAAGACGAAACGCCCAATGGCTGGATCGTCACGGGCTACCCTTGGTACGGCGTGCAAACACCCGAGCACAAAGCCTTCTTCTTGGCCTACCACCGCAAGTACAACGACCACCCGCGCCTGGGTTCGGTCGTGGGCTACAGCATGATTCAGGCCTTGGCCGCAGGCATCACCAAGGCCAAGAGCACCGACAGCGAGAAACTCGTCACCGCCTTCAGCGGCCTGAGCTTTAGCACGCCCTACGGCAAAGTGATGTTCCGCAAGCAAGACAACCAGTCCACCATGGGCGCGTTCTTGGGTCGCACCAAAAACGACAACGGCAAGGGCGTGTTGGTAGACTACCGCTACATCGACGGGGCCAGCGTGCAACCCAGCGATGACGTTGTGAAAAAACTCAGACCGAGCAACTAAGCCCCAACACAACGCCCGCGACTTGCGGGCGTTTTAATTTCAAGCCTTCACACCTCTTTATGGACTTCGCCAGCTACCTCGTACAAGCCCTCAACGGGTTGGCCGCTGCATCGTCTTTGTTTTTGGTGGCGGCGGGTTTGTCGCTCATCTTTGGGGTGACACGCATCGTCAACTTTGCACACGGCTCGTTCTTCATGCTGGGGGTGTATGTGGCGTATTCGCTGGTATCAAATGCTGCGCCCGTTATGTCAGCTACTTTGAGCGTGGTGTTGGGCAACTTTGGGGCTGAAAGCGCCAGTCAAACCATTGCTTACTTTTTGCTTTTGTTCTTCGCCGCGTTGCTCACCGGCGCACTGGGCGCGCTGGTCGAGGTGCTGGTGCTGCGCCGCATTTACAAAGCACCCGAGTTG
Organism: uncultured Burkholderiales bacterium; assembly: GCA_903856995.1. Taxonomy (GTDB): domain Bacteria; phylum Pseudomonadota; class Gammaproteobacteria; order Burkholderiales; family Burkholderiaceae_C; genus Limnohabitans. Next base: position 883 of record CAIODK010000219.1, on the reverse strand, counting down.
TTTCAGTTGCTCGCCACCTTTGCCTTGGTGCTCATCATGCAAGACGCCACCTTGTGGCTGTGGGGCGCTGAAGATTTGCTGGGGCCACGCGCACCGGGCCTGAGCGGCGCGGTAGATATCTTGGGCCGCCGCTTTCCTACGTATGACTTGTTCTTGATTTGCATGGGGCCGCTGGTGTTGGCCGTGTTGTGGTGGTGCTTGCAACGCACACGCTTTGGCGTGTTGGTGCGCGCCGCCACGCAAGACCGCGAGATGCTGGGAGCGCTTGGCATTAACCCCCGCCATTTGTTTACCGCGGTGTTTGCTCTGGGCTGCGCCTTGGCCGGCTTGGGCGGTGCCCTGCAACTGCCGCGTGAGCCCGCGCACTTGGGGCTGGACATGGCCACCATTGGCGATGCGTTTGTGGTGGTGGTGGTCGGTGGCATGGGCTCGATTCCGGGGGCATTTGTAGCCGCGTTATTGATTGCTGAAATCAAAGCGCTGTGCATTGCAATTGGCACGGTGGATGTGCTGGGCGTGTCGTTTGCGTTTTCTAAACTCACTCTTGTGGCTGAATTTTTGGTAATGGCTGTGGTGCTGATGGTTCGGCCTTGGGGCTTGCTGGGCAAACCGCAAGGCGTGACCCGTGCGGTCAGCGAACCCGAAGCACCCTGGACTTTGGGAAGCCCGACCACCCAACGCCTTTGGCTATGCGTGATTGCTGCATTGCTGGCACTGCCTTTGTTGACGGCGGACTCGCCCTACACCTTGGTGCTGGCTATCGACTTGGCTGTTGCTGCTTTGTTCGCCGCCAGTTTGCACTTCATCATGGGGCCTGCGGGCATGCATTCGTTTGGTCATGCCGCTTACTTTGGTGTGGGTGCTTATGCGGCGGCGCTGTTGG
>CAIODK010000218.1 GCA_903856995.1 uncultured Burkholderiales bacterium | reverse complement strand
TTCAAAGCGACTGTTCAAATCGCTGACATCGACCACAGTTACTACGCCGACCACGCGCTCACCTTGGCGCGTCACCCCAGCGAGACTGACGAACGGATGATGGTCCGCTTGGTCGCCCTCTCGCTGCAAGCGCACTTGCTGCAAGATGTCTGCGACGGCGACGGCGTGCTGGCGTTCGGCGCTGGCCTGTCTAACCCCGACGAGCCCGATGTGATGCTGACCGACTTCACGGGGCGCAAACGATTGTGGATTGAAGTGGGTCAACCTGAAGAAAAGCCCTTGCTCAAAGCCTGCAGCAAGGCAGACCAAGTGATGCTCTATGTGTTCTCCAGCTCAGGCGATGTCTGGTGGAAGAACATGCAAAACAAACTCATCAAACCCACCTCGTTGCAGGTGTGGCGCATCCCCAGCAGCGCATCGCAAGAGTTGGCCAAATTGGCCGAGCGCAGCATGCAACTGCAAGCGACGGTGCAAGAGGGCGTGGTGATGATGAGCAACGGCAAGAGCACCGTTGACATTGAGTGCGTGCGCTGGAAATAGCGCCTATTCAGCCGCGCGTTCTGCGTATTTGTTGAATCGCCAAGAGGTGCCGATCATGGTGATGCGGCGCCACGTGCTGCGTTTTTGGACGGGCGTCATCTCTGGCCAATACTGCACCTCTTCAAACGTGCGCCCGCAGCCTTTGCACTCTTCGTCACCTTGACTGGTCGAGCAAATGGCAATGCATGGCGCATCCGCTGTGGTGCGGTACCAAACTAACCAAGCCTCATATGCTTCTTCAGGGAAGCCCTGCGCCGCGACCAAGTCTTCACGGTAGTACACCATCCGTGCGTAGACCTCTGCAAGCGCTCGAATCTCAGGCGCAAGCGTGACGCCATCAGGCGAAGGCTTTTGTTCGCGCCAATAGTTGATGGCCGCTTCTATGTCGGTGATGTGAATGCCAGCCATCGCGTTAGAGTCCGTTACCTAAAAAGCAGGGTGAAAGTGGGGGTGTGGATGATAGCGGGAATGCTATGCTGACACGGCAATGAAACTACTTTTGACTTGGGTACTCCACGCCACGGCCCTCATGGCTTTGGCACATCTTTACAGCGGCGTCGAAGTGACGAGCTTTGGCGCGGCCATGAACGCCGCCTTTGTCATTGGCATCTTCAACCTCATCGTGCGTCCCGCCTTGGTGGTCTTGACCCTACCTGTGACGTTCTTCAGCTTGGGCTTGTTCTTATTCGTCATCAACGCTTTTATGTTCTGGGCTGCAGCCGGTTTGCTGGACGGGTTTGTCGTGCGCGGCTTTGGGTCGGCCCTGCTGGGTTCATTGATTTATTCCGCCATTGGCGTGTTCATTGACTCAGCGCTCGAGCGTTTGTTCCCGCCGCAACCGCTCTAACTCACGCAAGCGGGCATCCACGATGGAGGCCTCCACGTGGCCCCCACGATCTAGTTTGCCTTCGCTGGCCATTTGATGCGCCAGCGACTGCGCGGCCTTGAACCGATCCACCGCAGCGCCATAGTCCAACTCCATGGCTCGGGCTTCAGCTTGGGCACGCAGTGCTCGCAAACCATCACCCTGCAGCTCATAGGCCGATGCCTGTACCAACCAAGCCGTGGCATCGCGCGGATGCTGGCTCAACCACACCGACAACTCGCTGGCCGCTGTTTTTCCCTGCGCGGGTTTGCGTGTGGCAACTCTGCTTTGTGCCAACTGGATTCGCGTTGCGCGGTCATTGCTGGCAATCACCCTCGCTTTCGGTTCGAGCAAGGCAACCGCCTGTTGCGCATCACCGCCCGACAAGGCCAATTCGGCCGCCAGCAAACGCACCACCCTTTGCGCGCTCAGGTCTAAGCCACCCAGCGCTTGCAAGCGCGCCAAATATTGATGAGCCTCGGCGTCGTTGCGCAGCTTCATTTCGGCCATCACAGCACCATACAACACGCCCGCTTGAC
>CAIODK010000217.1 GCA_903856995.1 uncultured Burkholderiales bacterium | reverse complement strand
TGACCGAGCCAGGGCACACCACGACGGCGCGTGACTTGGGTATCTTGGCTGGTCGCTTGATGCAAGACTTCCCTGAGTACGTGGGTTACTACGCCATCAAAAAATACCGCTACCCCGGCACCCCAGCGGCCAATGAAAACAACCGCAATTTGCTCTTGTTCCGAGACCCCAGCGTAGATGGGCTGAAAACAGGCCACACCGATGCAGCGGGGTATTGTTTGATTGCGACCGCCAAGCGCGATGCGCCTGGCGTGGGGCAGCGCCGCTTGCTCTCCATCGTGTTGGGCGCCTCAAGCGAAAATGCCCGCGCGACGGAAACACAAAAGCTATTGAATTGGGGTTACACCGCGTTCGACGCTGTCAAATTATTCGACGCCAACCAAGCCGTGGTAACGCCCATTGTGTGGAAAGGCCGGACCAATACGGTCAAGCTGGGCCGTTTCTCGCCCATCGTGGTCGCGGTACCCGCCGGAACCGTGGGCCGCATCCAAACCCAAGTCGCACGCCCCGATCCCTTGGTGGCGCCGCTCAACCGCGGCCAAGCCATTGGCGCCCTGAAAGTCACATTGGACCAAAAACCCTTGGCCGACGTGCCTTTGTGGGTGTTGGAGCCCGTCGAGCAAGCCGGCTTTATGGGCCGAGCCTGGGATGCCGTACGTCTTTGGGTCAAGTAAGTGCCATGTGAGGCATTTCGGACTAGGTTTGCCTCGCCCCCCGAATACTGATACACTGGAAGGCTTTTCGGAATCTCCGAAGGGATTCACGTTTTCTTTTTAATTCAAACGTTTAGGGACGTTTTTCAATGCCAACCATCAATCAACTGGTGCGTCAGGGGCGCGAGGTCGAAACGACCAAGTCAAAAAGCCCTGCGATGCAAAATTCGCCGCAACGCCGCGGCGTCTGTACCCGCGTTTACACAACAACGCCTAAAAAACCTAACTCTGCGCTTCGTAAAGTCGCCAAAGTTCGCTTGACCAACGGTTTCGAAGTTATTTCGTACATCGGCGGTGAAGGCCACAACCTGCAAGAACACTCGGTGGTTCTGGTGCGCGGTGGACGTGTCAAGGATTTGCCTGGTGTGCGTTATCACATCGTGCGCGGTTCGCTCGACTTGCAAGGTGTTAAAGACCGTAAGCAATCGCGTTCTAAGTACGGCGCTAAGAAGCCTAAGGCTAAGTAAGTAGCTGGTTTTTTTGAGTAAATAGGTGCTGTTTCCCGCGTGGCGCGGTGAATCAGCGTAGTGACCCGATGTGGGTCGAGTAAGTGAAAACCAAAATGGTTTTTGCGGTGTCTGATGAAGATGCCAACTGAAGCAAATAAGAGGTGAAATATGCCACGTCGTCGCGAAGTCCCTAAACGTGAAATCCTGCCGGATCCCAAGTTCGGCAATGTCGAGTTGTCCAAGTTCATGAACGTGATCATGGAAGGTGGCAAGAAGGCCATCGCCGAGCGCATCATTTATGGTGCCTTGGAACAAATCGAGCAGAAGTCGGGTAAAGATCCAGTCGAACTGTTCACTGTTGCAATCAACAACGTCAAACCCATGGTGGAAGTTAAGTCCCGCCGCGTGGGTGGTGCTAACTATCAAGTGCCAGTTGAAGTGCGTCCTGTCCGTCGCTTGGCCTTGTCCATGCGTTGGTTGAAAGAGGCTGCTCGCAAGCGCGGTGAAAAGTCTATGTCTTTGCGTTTGGCCAACGAATTGTTGGAAGCGTCTGAAGGCCGCGGCGGTGCCATGAAAAAGCGTGACGAAGTTCACCGCATGGCCGAAGCCAACAAGGCATTCAGCCACTTCCGCTTCTAAATTCAAAGGTAAAACATGGCCCGCAATACCCCCATTGAGCGCTATCGCAACATTGGTATTTCCGCGCACATTGATGCCGGTAAGACCACGACGACAGAGCGTATTCTTTTTTACACTGGTGTGAACCACAAGATCGGTGAAGTCCATGATGGCGCCGCCACCATGGACTGGATGGAGCAAGAGCAAGAGCGTGGCATTACGATCACTTCTGCTGCCACCACTTGTTTCTGGAAGGGCATGGATGGCTCTTTTGCTGACCACCGCATCAACATCATTGACACCCCTGGCCACGTTGACTTCACGATTGAGGTTGAGCGTTCCATGCGCGTGCTTGACGGTGCTTGCATGGTTTACTGTGCGGTGGGTGGCGTTCAGCCCCAATCCGAAACCGTGTGGCGTCAAGCTAACAAGTACAAAGTGCCTCGTTTGGCTTTTGTAAACAAGATGGACCGTACTGGCGCCAACTTCTTCAAGGTCGTGGAGCAGATGAAATTGCGCCTCAAGGCCAATCCTGTGCCAATCGTGATTCCAATCGGCGCTGAAGAAAACTTCATCGGCGTGGTTGACCTTCGCAAAATGAAAGCCATCATTTGGGACGAAGAGTCTCAAGGTATGAAGTTCACTTTTGAAGAGATTCCAGCCAACTTGGTGGAGCTGGCTAAAGAGTGGCGCGAAAAGATGGTTGAAGCTGCGGCTGAAGCATCGGAAGAGTTGATGAACAAGTACCTTGAAGAAGGTGACTTGACTGAAGAAGAAATCACACACGGCCTGCGTGTGCGCACCATCAACAGTGAAATTCAGCCCATGTTGTGCGGCACAGCGTTCAAGAACAAGGGCGTGCAACGTATGTTGGACGCTGTGATTGAATTGATGCCCTCTCCATTGGACGTGAAAGCCATCAAGGGCTTTGACGAGGATGAAAAAGAAGTGATCCGTAAGGCGGATGACAACGAAAAATTCTCAGCTTTGGCATTTAAATTGATGACAGATCCATTTGTGGGTCAGTTGACTTTCGTGCGCGTTTACTCTGGCGTTCTGAAAAAGGGCGACACGGTGTACAACCCTGTGCGCGGCAAGAAAGAGCGTATCGGTCGTATTGTGCAGATGCACGCCAACAACCGTGAAGAAGTCGACGAAATCCGCGCCGGCGACATCGCTGCTTGCGTGGGTTTGAAAGACGTCACCACGGGTGAGACCTTGTGTGATCCAGCGGCTGTGATCACTTTGGAGCGCATGGTGTTCCCAGACTCCGTGATCCGTCAGGCTGTGGAACCTAAGACCAAGGCTGACCAAGAAAAAATGGGTATGGCTTTGTCTCGCTTGGCTGCAGAAGATCCTTCTTTCCGCGTGCAAACCGACGAAGAGTCTGGCCAGACCATCATTGGCGGTCAGGGCGAATTGCACTTGGAAATTATTGTCGACCGCATGAAGCGTGAGTTCGGTGTTGAAGCCAACGTGGGCAAGCCTCAAGTGGCTTACCGCGAAACCATCCGCAAGACTGTCGAAGATGCCGAAGGCAAGTTCGTGCGTCAGTCCGGTGGTAAAGGTCAATACGGTCACGTCGTGCTCAAGGTTGAGCCACAAGAGCCAGGCAAAGGTTTCGAATTCGTTGACGCCATCAAGGGCGGTGTGGTTCCTCGCGAATACATCCCCGCAGTGGAAAAAGGCATTCACGAAGCTGTGACACAAGGCGTGCTCGCCGGATACCCAGTGGTTGACGTCAAGGTCACGCTGCATTTCGGCTCATACCACGACGTTGACTC
>CAIODK010000216.1 GCA_903856995.1 uncultured Burkholderiales bacterium | reverse complement strand
GCTTTTTGCGCGTTGTTTTGCGCAGTCGTCATGATGCCGCTGATGGAAGTTGTATCGATGGCCATTTAAGACTCCTGTTTAGCTTGATCAGCTCTTGGTAATTTCAAGGGTGCGCATCATCAGCTGACGTGCGGTGTTCACCACTTCGACGTTGTTTTGATACGAGCGGGAGGCAGCCATCATGTCGACCATCTCGGACATTTCGTTCACGTTGGAGTGAAAGACGTAGCCCTCTTTGTTGGCCAAGGGGTTACCTGGCTCCCAAGTTTTACGAATGGGTGCGGGGTCGTTGACGATGCGGTCGACCTTGACGCCGCCGACGAACTGGGCGCCCGCGTGTGTCATTTCTTCTTGCATTAGGGCTTTGAAAAGCGGGCGTCGGCCACGGTAGGCTTCTTCCTCTGAACCAGCGACGGAGTTGGCGTTGGCCAAGTTGGAGGCGGTGGTGTTCATGCGAACGGCCTGCGCGTTGAGCGCGGTGCCGGCAATACCAAAGACGTTATCGAGTTGCATGGTTGATTACTCCCCGCGCATGGCTTTACGCAATCCGCCGATGCGGTTTTGCAGGAATTGCAAGGTGGCTTGGTAGTCGCCAGCCGCCTTACCGTATTGGGCTTGTTCGACGTTCATCTCGACGGTGTTGCCGTCGAACGAGCTGTTGAAGGGGGTGCGATAGCGCATGCCGTTGTCGGGTGACTCTTGCAGGCCGGCGTAGTGCTTTTCGTTGGTGGCCGTCAAATATTCGGTCTTAGCTTCTTTGAGCATGGCCTTGAAATCGACGTCTTGTGCTTTGTAGTTAGGCGTGTCGGCGTTGGCGATGTTGCGCGCCAGCACTTCCATGCGCTGGCTTCTCACGCCGAGCGCGCGCTCATGTATGCCAAAGGCTGATGAAAAAACGTCCATAACAAGACTCCTGTTTATTGACACATGGCCTCAAGTTGTGAGACCTCGTGTCGATTAATGCAAGAGCCGTGCCACGGCGGTTTTGACGGTTCCAGCGGCAAAAAGTTGCCGCTTGGCGCTGTTTAGAGCGCTTGCGTCACAGCAGCTTGTGCTGCATAGGCGCTCAGGCGAGCGGCCTGCATGGAGGGGCGTTGCGCCACTTCCCTGCCCAAACGTTCGTTGGCGTTTTGGTGCAAGCCCGCCAAGATGGAGTTGCGTGTGATGGGCGCGCGCATGTCGCGGTTGACGTGCAAGTAAGCGGCTTGCTGGCCTGGAATGTTCAGGGCTGCATTGGGACGCGTTTCGTTACGGGCGGCTGGAGTGAGCACTGTTAAGTACAAGTCATCCAAGCCCACAGGACCAAAGCTCTTGAGGCCTGTGTCGTCAAAATATTTACCAACCATGTCGAGTTGTTGCAGCACGCTGTGGCCCAAGATGGCTTTGGGGTTTGCGCCAAAGCCTGCGCTGGCGGCACCGCGGTCTGGGCCATCACAAAACTGGATGATGCCGTGACAGCGGTTGTTGGTGGCTTTGGGGTTCATGCCGTCGCTCTCCATCAAGGTGAGTCGGGCAAAGTCATCTGGGGCAAACCGGTGTTGCTGCGAGAGCTGAACGATTTTGTTCATCACCGCTTGTTTGTCTTGCGCGGGGATGAAGCCTTTTTCAATGGCTCGGTCGATGGTTTTTTCAAGCACCACGTTGCCACTGCGGTCGGAGCGTGTGAGCAGCTGCACTTGGGCCGTACCCGCCAAGGCGGTGCTGCCCATGGGTGTATTGGCATTCAAGGTATCGGCCGCAGTCGCCGCTTGGTTTGCTGCGATCGCTTGGTTGACGGCTTGGGCCTGCTGCAAAGAGAAGTTCAAACTCTCTAGGTTCAGGGGCTGGCCCGGGTGAATCATGTTGGGGTTGGCGATGTTGTTGGATCGCGCCACGGTTTGGGCCAAGCGCATGGCTTCGTTGTTGGAGATGTTGACACCACGCGACGCCATTTGCTCGCGCACGATGCCTGTCAAGGTTTGACCCGAACGCACCGCGGTGCTCCAAGGCGCTGTGCCGCCCTCGGGTGCCAACGCGCCAGACAGGTTGGCACTGGCCATCGCACGCGTGAAGGCGGGCGCAGTACGGGCGTACGCCAACTGACTCCGTGGCAGCTTGGGCATGCCGGAGGCGTCGGTGGTGGCCACCTGAGGGTTGTAGGACGGGTCGAGTCGCATGGCGTGCTCCGTTTATTCGGGCCGTTTTAAAAGTTGGCTTTGTTCTTGCATGAAGGTCTGGGTCTGAACTACTGTCAAAACATCAACACCGACCCGTATGACTATGCAAATCCTGTGCCTAAAAAATGCCGACACCCAGCGCGCCAAGAGCGCCGGCTGGTGGCTGGCTGCGGCTATGCTGAGCCAAGCCCAGCTTGGGTTTGCGGCTGATTTGGTGCTGGGCACCTCTGCCTTTGACAGTTTGCAACAACAGACCCAACAGTGGGCCGCGACCCACCCCTCTTTTCAAGGTAAGCAGGTGCAAGTGGTGGCGGTAGACCCCCGCATCACCGTGCAAGACTGTCAACAAAAACTGCAGTTTGAGCACCCGTTTCCTAACCAACCCGCGGTTCGTGTGCGCTGCGCACAGCCCGTCTGGCAACTTTTCGTCAATCTCAATGCAGGCCAAGCGACTGCGCCAGTGAACCGCGCCAACCCTTCGGCGCCTGTTTTGTACAAAGTACTGGTGTCCAAAGAGTTGCTCAAGCGCGGCACGGTGATTACCCCTGCGATGTTCAGCTACGCCGAGATGCCGGCGGCGGGGATGGAAAACCAAATCATTGTTGATACAAATTTATTAAAAAATATGGAGTTGGTGCGTGACCTCACGCCCAACACCCCTCTGCGCACGTATGACGTGAAGACCGCTGTTTTAGTCAAGCGCGGGCAAGAGGTACAGGTCACAGCTGGCGAAGGACGGGGCTTTTCCATCACGATGCGCGCGGAGTCGTTGCAAGATGGTGGTTTAGGTGAACAAATTCGCTTGAAAAATGTCGAGTCGGGTCGATCCCTATATGGCGTGATCACCGGACCGAATGCCGCGAAACTTAGGTGAAAAGCGGTATTTAAAAAAATCTTTCAAAAATACTCTCAAGTTCTAGAATTTGGGGTCGATTGATGTGTTGTGAAAAAGTTTGACCTGAAGAACAGGTTAAAGAAAGTGAAAAATCATGAATGACGCTATTTCAAACTACGGCCGGATGACGCAATCGAACGCTGCCACTCGCAGTGCCATCGACAAAGTCGAGAAACGGAGCCCTTCTGCTGCGCAAGCGAAAGCAGAGTTAGCTCCGTCCATGGAAAAAGCATCTTCCGCAGGAGCAGATAAAGTGAGCTTGAGCAATGTCGCCCAAAAAGTTATGGCTCAGCCAGACTTCGATCGGTCCAAAGTAGAGGCGATCAAGCAGGCGATCAAGGAAGGCAACTACCCTGTCAACCCACGCCGCATTGCCGAAAACTTTGTGGCCCTTGAAAAAATGATCGCTCGCTGATCGTTCTTTGTTCAATATGTCGACACCCGCTGTGGTCATAGAAGCCTCCTCGTTGGAGCAGGCTTTGGCTTTGGCGCAAACGCTTCAGGAGATGCTTGAACTTGAGTTCGAGCAACTGAAAGTGCAAAACTTAGACGCATTCGAAGCGTCGCAAGCTGCTAAGAACGAGTTGCTTCAGCAGCTCGCGCAATTGGCGGGTATTCAGGGGCCTGATTCAGCCGATGCGCTCGGCCCTGAATGGGATGGTTTCAAAGACCACATGGCACATTGCCGCGACATGCATCGCCGCAACGAAGTGCTGATTGGCCGAAAGATTGACGCCATCCGTGGCGCGCTACAAAGCTTGCAAGTGCAAGACCCCACGAGTTCTGTCGAGATTTATGACCGCTTGGGCAAGCTCTCGCGTGGTCGTCGCGGCGGTCGTGGCTACGCTGAGGCGTAAAGCGCTGAGTAAACCGCTGAGCATTTAGGCCTGAACAGGCTTTTCATCCCCGGGCTGCATGCCCTTGAGCCAATACACCCACGCCAAAATAACGGCGACTGCGGTGAACATATCTTCCGGAATTTCTTGCCCCACATCGAGTCGGCTCAGCATGGCCAACAGCCGTGGGTCTTCGGCCACGTACACGCCCTGTTTTTTGGCCTCGGCCACGATGCGACGCGCCAGCTCATCGTCACCCTTGGCGGTCACCGTGGGGGTTTTGTTGCGGCCGTATTCGAGGGCCACGGCTTGGGTGTAGCGTTTGTCGGTCATGCTTGGGTGTCCACCAAAGCGCCATGGTCCGGCGCGGGTCTGGCTTCGTTGGCATCGGGGCGCGGGGCGTTGTAGACCTGAAAGCTCCCCATCACTAGGCCCGCGTTTTCTAGCTCGTAGGTGAGCTCGCTGGCGTTGAATTTGGCCAAGTCAGCGATGTCTTTGTTCAAAGCCCACATGGTGAGGTCCACCTGGGAGCTGTTGCTGATGGTGGTTTTGAGCCACACCTCGCCCAGCACGCGGCTTTGGGTGTGCATGTTGACCACCAACGGGTTTTTGGGTTGGCCGGGTTTGTTGCCTTTTTGTTCAAACTGCAACTCCACTGGATCCGCATCTCTGAAGGGGATGACCAAGGCGAGGTTCAAGTCCCCCTTGTGAAGGTTTTGCGCAGATTGCACTTGTGCGGCTTCGAGCTCGTCGAGCGCGTGATGCAGGCTTTGATCTGTATCGCTGTCTTGTTCTTCGACACGGGACCGCTCGGCCATGAGCAACCGCAACAACACTTTGGTGTTGTCAGGCACGGCATCGCCATCGGCCAAACTGGCTTCGCTGGTTTTGGCGTGGCCCAACACAAAACGTTTCAATGACTGCGACTGCAAGCTGCCCATGCTCAAGCGCTGGGTGTTGATGCGTTTCTTCAACTCCCCCGCGTCGAGCACTGGCGGTACCAAGCTCTCGAGGACGCCAGGGCGCAGGAGCGCCAGCAAGCTGGTGAAGCCACCGGGTTGGAACAAAAGGGTGTTCAACCGTGTGGGGGCAGCCGCCAGCGGCGCTTCTGGCCCCGCAAAACTTCCGGTGTGCAACAACTGCAGGGCCCATTTCCCAGTGGGAAGCAGCTGCGCGCGCAGCTGCACCATGTCGCCCTCTTTGATGTAGGGGAACAAGGGCACATTGAAGCTGTGTTCGTTCAGGACCAGCTTGAGCTGGTCATTGCGCATGGCGGCCACGGCTTGGACCACTTGCCCGTCATGCAGACCCAGCACACGCGCGGCAGGCGCCTCGACATAGGCGGTGCGCATTTCCGTGTGGATGGGCGCCACGCGCGTGATGGCGTGGACGCTTTCGGGTCCCAAGAAGGCCATGATGGCCCCTTAGGGAAAGCGCACCCAGTTTTTGCGCTCGTTCATGTTCATATCGGCGGTGGAGTAGCCGCCACCACGGAGCGTCCCGCTGTTGCCAGGGGCGTTGCCAGGCACCATGTAGCTGCGCAGCAGGTCATCGTGCTTGGGCACGTTCAACACGGCGCCAGCCATCAAGGCGCGGGGGGGCGACTTGGTGAAGGCTTGTGGGTTTTGTTGCACAAAGGCGTTGCGCAAGATGTCAATGCGCAAAGGGCTGTCGGGCATGGTTTTTTTGATGACTTTGTCCAACGTGTCGCCCGACACCACTTGGTAGGTGGTTCGTGGTGCTGGGCTCGCGGCTAGCGCCAGCAAGGGGGCGGCCACAGCAGCGCAACACAACCAAGTGCGAAGTGAATGGGTAGGCATGTTCATGGTCGATTCTCCCGTCGATCTCTTAGTACGTGTAGGGCCAAGCAACCCAGACCCCGTTGAATTTTTGTTTGCGGCCAGCCACTTGTTTCAGCTCCGCTTGATAGGGGGTGACTGATTTAACTTCGGCCAGCACGGCGGCGTCAAGCGCGCCGGGCTCTAAGGTGTGGCGGGGCAGCACTGAGGGGTCGGCCATCATGAGCTTGTCGCCGACGCGCAAGCCCGCTTGACCACCGGCGTTGAGCGCCAAGCGACCGTTGGTTTGCTCGACCGAGAAGGTCTGTGGCTCGCAGGCCAGTTGTTTGTCGAGTCGCGCCGTCATTGCAACCACCGCTTGGGCGATGGCTGCATTGGTGTCGGTGTCCATCTTGGGTGTGCCGTAGGCTTGTGTCGGCAGGCTGGGGACCACCACCTCATGGGTGGTGAACCAAGCCTGGCGCTGGCCAGGGCCGCTCACCATCAAGCTCATTCCAAACGCCGAATAGTCGTCCGAGACGCCGCTGTCAGGCACAGGGGTGATGGTGAGTTGCGCGTGCCATTGCACCTGCTCTTCACCGTGGCCGTGAATCAAACGGTCATAGGTGCGCGCTTGGGCTTGTGAGCTGATGAGGCGCCAGCGCTCAGCGCGCGCACCGGCCTGCATCAGGCGGGTGCGGGCTGCAAAGCCGACTTGTTGGGCTTGGTAACGCTGCGCGGGGGCAAAGCCGGGGGACAGGTCCATGCCGATTGTCATGACCTGCCGCAAAGGGGCTTTGGCTTGGGGCGCATCACAACGTCCGGGCTGAGAAACCTCAACGTTGGTGACTGCTAACTCCGCTTGAGGCTGTTTGCCAGCATCACGTGAATAGGTTGCGACTTGCAAATCGCGCAGCTTGACTTCAGAGGAGAAGCGGTTGAGTTCACGCAGTTTGCCATCGCTTTCCATCCAACTGGTCGCGCTCACGCGGGTGTTGGACTTCATGGCGGCTTCCACCATGGCGCTGCGAATGGCCTGGAGGCGCTCTTCAGCGCTCAGGTCTGCCGCGGCGACCGAAAAGTTGACACCCACGCAGCCCAAAATGGCAGCGAGGCACAGGTGTCGAGGTGAAAAGGCCCACATAAACAAAACTTCTCAACCGAGGGTCAGTTGCGTTTGTTGTTCAAATGCGCGATGTACAAGGCGCGCAAATCATTCACCACATAGCGGTCCAGCGACATGGTGGTTTCGTAGGTGTCGTCACCGACAGGGGTGATGCTGACCAGCACAGCGCCATAAATGACGCCTTCCACACGGGCGCGGAAGGTGTCGCTCATCACGGTCATGTCGGCCACGGTGGTGCTGGCATCGAGCTGCTGGCCGTAGACCTGTTCGGTCAGGGCCCGATAAGCGTCAAGTTTCGATGCACGAATGGCTAACAACCGCTGCTGGGCAGGGTTGCGGTGGTTTTGAATACTAATCACCGCGTAACCTGTGGCGACCAAGGTCTCGCGCTTTTGGGCCATAGGGGTGATCATGTTGGCACCATCGTCCATGCGCGTTTGCGCGGGCATGGGTGGGGGCGTGTTGGCGCAAGCGGTCAACAGTACGGCGGCGGCTGTCACAGCCCAGAAGGTGTTGCGGTTCATATCTTTGTCCTTGAGAGGTCTCCCCTTTGATTCGACACCGAGCGGGGCATCTTTAACGAATCACAAGACGAATACTTTTTCTGTCTTGTGAAATGTTTGTTGTCGCCGACAATCATGTGTAGGAATTTTTGACATGACACCCACGACACACTTTATCGGCTCCAGCGAGTCAGCAACCACTTTGCGCCAATTGGCCGCAACGATGGCCAATTCGAACGCCACGGTGATGATCACTGGGGAGAGCGGTACGGGCAAAGAGCTATTGGCGCGGCTGCTGCATGAGCTGTCTGAGCGCTGCGGCTCCAACTTTGTGCCCATCAACTGCGCCGCCATTCCCAAAGATTTATTGGAGAGCGAGCTGTTTGGCCACCGCAAGGGGGCGTTCACGGGTGCTGTGGCTGATCGCATTGGCCGTTTTGAGCTGGCCCATGGCGGCACCATCTTTTTGGATGAAATTGGCGACATGTCGCTGGACATGCAGGTGAAGTTGCTGCGTGTGTTGCAAGAACGCACGGTCGACCCCATTGGTGGCACCCGCCAAGTGCAGATCGATGTGCGTGTGGTGGCAGCGACCCACCGCGACTTAGAAACCGAAATAGCAGCCGGCCGGTTCCGCGAAGATTTGTATTACCGACTCAATGTGCTGCCCATGGTGACGCCGCCGTTGCGTGAACGCAACGAAGACGTGGCCGAGTTGCTGGCGTTTTTCTCCAAAAAATGCGCGAGCTTTGGCAAACAACCGATTCGCTTCAAGGCTGACTTCATGGCAGCCCTGCAAAAGTACCCATGGCCTGGCAACGTGCGCGAGTTGTCCAACGTGGTGGACCGCTTCAGCACCTTGTATGCAGGCCAAGAGCTGGATTTGCGGGCCATCCCCCCTACCCTGCTACCGAAGGGTTTGGTGTCGGCCCAAGCGGAGTTGCAAGCACAAGCGCCGCTGCTGGCTAAGCTAGAGATGACGCCTCCGCCTGAAGTGCTGGCCGAAATGCAAGACGAGCCTGAGGACGAGGAAAACGACATCGAGGGCATCATCATGCTGGCGCAAGGCATGCCCACGTTGCCGCCTGAAGGCTTGTCGCTCAAAGAGCGCATGGCTCAGATTGAGCGCAGCATCATTGAGCAGGCACTGACCCGCAACTCAGGCAATGTGTCACGCACGGCCAAGCTGCTGAACTTGCAACGCACCACCTTGATCGAGAAGATCAACAAGTACGAGCTGCGCTCAGTCGCTTAAGCCCCGTGTTCAGTCTTGGTCGTTGTAGAGCACGGTGATGCTCATGCGACGGTTGCGCGGATCGCGTGGGTCTTTGGGGTTGAACGGATCGGTGTCCGCCACACCCTCGATGCGAGCGAAACGGCTTTCTTTGATACCGCTCTTCTCCAGCAAGGACCGCGTGACTTCCGCACGTTCGGCTGAAAGGGACCAGTTGTTGCGACCTTCTTTGTTATTGAAGGGCACGCTGTCGGTGTGACCACGGATCGCAATCTTGTTGGGCATTTCTGCCAACGAGGCCGCAATTTCGCTGATCAAACTCGCTGCTTTGCCTTGCATGCTCATGCCGCCGCTGGGGAACATGGCGAAGTCGGCTTTGTCGATGATTTCAATGCGCAAGCCTTGCTTGTCACGTGTGACCGACACCTGGTCCTTGAGGCCACCGAGCTTTTTGTTTTCCGACAGTTTTTGTTCAATCTCTTTTTCGAGTTTGTCAAAGTCAGATTTCTCTTGCGCGGCCGCAATTTCTTTCTTCTGCTCAGGCGTCAGCTTGTCTGGGTCTGAGTAGGGGTTGTTGTTTTCTTGACCTGGATCGGTGCTGGGGTTAGGGCCACCTTCTGAGCGAGGTGTCAGGCGTTCTAACAACGCAGTTTGTTTGGCCGAGAACGGGAAGCCGTCTGGGTCAATGATGGAGCGCCCGCCCAAAATGCCGTTCGATCCTGCAAGTTGGCCAATGGCCACCATGCTTTGCGAGGTCGGTTTGAAGTAATCTGCAATGCTTTTACGTTGGTCTTCGTTAGATGCGCCCAAAAGCCACATCAACAAGAAGAAGGCCATCATGGCCGTCATCATGTCGGCCAACGCGATCTTCCAAGCACCGCCGTGAGCACCGCCATGTCCCTCATCAATGATTTTCTTGATGATGATGACGGGCGCAGGTGCGGCCTCTTTTTCTTCTTCGGCTTTCGCCGCGGCGGCAGCGGCGACGGCCGCTGCTGCTTCAGCTGCTGCTGCGGCTGCAGCAGCAGCTTCTTCTTGAGCGACTGTGTCGGCGTCTTTGTCGTCAGCCATTATTTTCTCAACGCGTCAAAGAGTTCGCCAAAGGTAGGCTGAGCATGGTGGTTGATACACACGCGCGCAGCTTCAATGATCAAGGGAACGGGATAGCCATGCATGTTGCCAATGATGACTTGCTGCGCAACTTTCAAGATTTCGCTGTCTTCATCAATGATCTGCGTGAGGCGTTTGCCGAACGGCTC
>CAIODK010000215.1 GCA_903856995.1 uncultured Burkholderiales bacterium | reverse complement strand
TGATGTGAGAAAGCTCATACAACTTAGTCGTGATTGTGTAAGAACTTTCATCTACTTGGGACACGTAATTTCTATCCACCAAACAGCTCAGCATCCTATAGATTTCGCCAACGCTACGGCCTAGCTTCTTAGCAATCTCCTTCTGGGATAAAGCACCCTCACTCTGACAGAGCATTTCGAGGATGTCCAAGCCCTTCTCTAAGGCTGGTGCAGCATAAATACGACGCTCAGGCTCAACTTTATTGGCAATCGCCTTCGACTTTTCCCCCATACGAGCCCCACCTATTTACATACATATTTATGCAATGATACAGGTGAATCGTTAGATTCAAATATGAAGTTTTACAACACAGAAAGTGTGTTGTAAGTGTGCAAGCAAAAAAAAATGCAACTGTAATGACACAGTTGCATTTTTAATATGGAGGCGCGACCCAGAGTCGAACTGGGCTAAACGGATTTGCAATCCGGTGCATAACCGCTTTGCTATCGCGCCATCTACTTTGACGAAAAAGGGAAGCTGGGGAGCTTCCCTTATCGAATTTGGAGCGGGAAACGAGATTCGAACTCGCGACCTCAACCTTGGCAAGGTTGCGCTCTACCAACTGAGCTATTCCCGCATAAGCCGCGTATTCTAGCGCATTTTTAGCCCCATTTGGACTTGCGCTAGAAAGATCTTAATGCTTGACCGCCTCGACTTTCACTGCGGCATCTGCCGCAGGGGTTGCAGCAGTCACTGGCACATCGTCAGGCAAAGGGGTTGGCATTTTTTCGAGCGCAATTTCTAGCACTTTATCGATCCAACGCACCGGCACGATTTCCAAACCGTTCTTCACGTTCTCTGGAATCTCTTGCAAGTCTTTGACGTTTTCCTCTGGGATCAAGACCGTCTTAATACCGCCGCGTAATGCCGCCAACAACTTTTCTTTCAAGCCACCAATGGCAGTAACTTCACCACGCAAGGTAATCTCACCTGTCATAGCAACATCTGCCCGCACAGGGATGCCCGTGAGGGCAGAGACCAATGCGGTGGTCATGGCAGCGCCCGCACTGGGGCCGTCTTTAGGGGTCGCACCATCGGGCACGTGGATGTGGATGTCACGCTTTTCAAGCAACTCTTCCGCAATGCCCAAACGGCGTGCGCGGCTCCGCACCACGGTGCGTGCTGCTTCGACGGATTCTTTCATCACATCGCCCAGTGAACCGGTGCGGGTGATGGTGCCTTTGCCAATCATGATGGCGGCTTCAATGGTCAGCAAATCGCCGCCCACTTCGGTCCAGGCCAAGCCGACCACTTGGCCCACTTGGTTTTCCGCTTCAGCACGGCCGTAGCTGTACTTACGCACACCGAGGAAGTCGGGCAAGTTATCAGCCGTGACTTTGACTTGAGGCTGCATTTGTTTGAGCAACAACGCTTTGACCACTTTGCGGCAAATCTTAGACATTTCACGCTCTAACGAGCGCACACCAGCTTCGCGGGTGTAGTAGCGCACGATGTCGCGCACGGCGGTTTCATCCACCGACAGCTCTTCATCTTTGACGCCGTTGTTCTTCATTTGTTTGGGCAACAAATATTTGATGGCGATGTGCGTTTTTTCGTCTTCGGTGTAGCCCGACAAACGGATGACTTCCATGCGGTCCAACAGGGCTGGCGGAATGTTCATCGAGTTCGAGGTTGCAACGAACATCACGTCACTCAAGTCGTAATCAACTTCGACATAGTGGTCGCCAAACTTGTTGTTTTGTTCGGGGTCCAGTACCTCTAACAATGCGCTGGAAGGGTCGCCGCGCGAGTCCGTGCCCAACTTGTCGATCTCGTCCAACAAGAACAAGGGGTTGCGTGTGCCAATCTTTGCCAGGCTTTGCAGAACTTTGCCAGGCATCGCGCCAATGTAGGTACGACGATGGCCGCGAATCTCAGCCTCGTCACGCATGCCGCCCAAGGCCATGCGCACGTATTTGCGTCCGGTGGCTTTGGCGATGGATTGACCGAGCGAGGTTTTACCCACCCCAGGAGGGCCGACCAAGCAAAGGATAGGCGCTTTGACCTTGTCGACACGTTGTTGCACAGCAAGGTATTCCAAGATGCGGTCTTTGACCTTGTCGAGGCCGTAGTGGTCTTCGTTCAGCACGTCTTCGGCGTTACCGAGGTCATGCTTGATCTTTGTCTTTTTGGTCCATGGCAATCCAACCAACACATCAAGGTAGTTGCGCACCACGGTGGCTTCCGCTGACATGGGGGACATGAGCTTGAGTTTCTTCAACTCTGCGTCAGCTTTTTTGCGCGCCTCTTGGGGCATGCGTGCTGCTTTGATCTTCTTTTCGAGCTCTTCAATGTCCGCGCCCTCTTCGCCTTCGCCCAGCTCTTTCTGAATGGCTTTGACCTGTTCGTTCAGGTAGAAGTCGCGTTGGTTTTTTTCCATTTGACGCTTGACGCGACCACGAATTTTTTTGTCAACGTTGAGGATTTCAACTTCACGTTCGATTTGTTCAAACAAGTTGGTCAAACGGTCGCGAACGGGTGACAAGTCGAGCACGACTTGCTTGCTCTCGAGCTTCAACGGCAGGTGTGCCGCGATGGTGTCGGCCAAACGGCCCGCATCGTCGATGCTGGCAATCGAGGTGAGGATTTCGGGCGGTATTTTTTTGTTCAGTTTGACGTATTGGTCAAACTGCTGCATCACAGCACGGCGCAAAGCTTCGACTTCGCTGCCCGTCTCAGGGGGCAACACTTCGATGGGCGTGACATGGGCTGTGAAGTGGGATTCACCGTCTTCAATGCCGTCTACTTTGGCGCGTTGCTGGCCTTCGACCAACACTTTGACCGTGCCATCGGGCAGCTTGAGCATTTGCAAAATAGTAGAGACACAGCCGACTTCGAACATGTCGGTGACAGCGGGCTCATCTTTGGCTGCGGCTTTTTGCGCCACCAACATGATGCGTCGCTCTGCGGCCATCGCGGCTTCTAGGGCTTTGATGCTCTTGGGGCGACCCACAAACAATGGAATGACCATGTGCGGAAACACAACCACGTCGCGCAAAGGCAACAAGGGCAGTTCAAGAGGGGTCGCGGGCAGCGGGGGTTGTCCAGACATGGTCAGCCTTCCAGTAAAAAAGGGACAGGCGGTAGGCACTGTCCCCGAGATGAATCTTTAAGCTTTCTTCGCAGCTTCTCGGTACACCAACAAAGGAGGCTTGTTTTCCTCAATGGTGGCTTCGTCAACCACCACCTTTTCGACATTAGACGTATTGGGTAATTCGTACATGGTGTCAATCAGGGATTGTTCAAGGATAGAGCGTAAACCACGTGCGCCTGTTTTGCGAGCCAAGGCTTTTTTGGCAATGGCACGTAAGGCGGCAGGACGGATTTCAAGTTCTGCGCCTTCCATGGCCAACAGCTTGCTGTATTGCTTGACCAAGGCGTTCTTTGGTTCAGTCAAGATTTGCACCAAGGCATCTTCGGTCAGCTCGGCCAAAGCTGCGATGACGGGCATACGTCCAACCAGCTCAGGAATCAAGCCAAACTTGATGATGTCTTGCGGCTGCACTTCGCCAAACACTTCGGTCAGGCTCCGCGCTTCTTTGCTTCTCACCGAGGCGCCAAAGCCAATGCCAGAGGCATCGGTGCGGTTCTCGACGACTTTTTCAAGCCCAGCAAACGCGCCGCCGCAAATGAACAAGATATTGGTCGTGTCAATTTGCAAGAAGTCTTGGTTGGGATGCTTGCGTCCACCTTGGGGTGGAATGCTCGCCATCGTACCTTCGATCAGTTTGAGCAAGGCTTGTTGCACGCCCTCACCCGACACATCACGGGTGATGGAGGGGTTGTCAGATTTGCGAGAAATTTTGTCGATTTCATCGATGTAGACGATCCCGCGCTGAGCACGTTGCACATCGTAGTCACAGGTTTGCAACAGTTTTTGAATGATGTTTTCAACGTCTTCGCCCACATAACCCGCTTCGGTCAAAGTGGTGGCGTCGGCCATGACAAAGGGCACATCTAGCATGCGCGCCAAGGTTTGCGCCAGTAGCGTTTTGCCTGAACCCGTGGGGCCAATCAACAAGATGTTGCTCTTGGTCAGCTCAACGTCGTCTTTCTTCGACGCCTCTTTGTGCTTCAAGCGTTTGTAGTGGTTGTAGACCGCTACAGCCAAAGTACGCTTCGCAGGCTCTTGGCCAATGACGTAGTTGTCAAGGTTGGCTTTGATCTCCGAAGGCGTGGGCAGATCGCTGCCCTTTTCTTTGGTTGCGTCTAGACCGGGCAGCTCGTCACGGATGATTTCATTGCACAAGTCAATGCACTCATCGCAAATGAAGACCGATGGGCCTGCGATGAGTTTTTTGACTTCGTGCTGGCTCTTACCGCAGAAGGTGCAGTAAAGCGTTTTTTCGCCAGAAGCGCTTTTTTTATCAGCCATGTCAGTGCGTGTGTGTGATGAAGACGATTCGTCGTTTAGGCGCGTTTGCTGATCACTTGATCAATCAAACCGTACTCTTTAGACTCGTCGGCACTCAGATAGTAATCGCGTTCGGTGTCCCGCTGGATTTTCTCCAAGGGTTGACCTGTGCGCTCGGCCAAGATACGGTTCAGTTGCTCGCGTGTTTTCAAAATTTCACGGGCGTGAATTTCAATCTCAGTCGCTTGGCCACGGGTACCGCCCAAAGGCTGGTGAATCATGACCTTGGAGTTGGGCAACGAGAAGCGCTTGCCCTTCTCGCCTGCGGCCAACAGGAACGCGCCCATGCTGGCGGCCATGCCGATGCACAGCGTGGACACGTGGGGTTTGATGAAGTTCATCGTGTCGAAAATCGACATGCCTGCGCTCACCGAACCGCCAGGGGAGTTGATGTAGAGCGAAATGTCCTTATCTGGGTTTTCGCTCTCAAGGAATAACAACTGAGCGACCACCAAGTTGGCAGTCTGATCGTTGACCTCACCCACCAAGAAGATCACGCGCTCTTTGAGCAAACGTGAATAGATGTCGTAGGACCGCTCACCGCGGCCCGATTGCTCGATCACCATGGGGACCATGCCCAAGGCTTGTGTGTCCAGTGCGCTCATGTAGTTTCCTTGTAGGCGGATCAGGATTGACCCATCAATTCGTCGAATGAAATCGCTTTGGCGTTGACCTTAGCTTTAGACAAGATGAAGTCAGTCACGTTGTTTTCAATGACGATGGCTTCAACTTCGCCCAAACGGCTCATGTCGCTGTAGTACCAACGCACCACGTCGGCAGGCTTCTCGTAGCTGGAGGCCATTTCTTCGATGTGTGCTTTGATTTGTTCTGCCGTGGCTTGCAAATCATTGGCGCGGACCAAATCGGCCACCACCAAGCCCATGCGCACGCGCTTTTCAGCTTGTGGGCGGAACACGTCATCTGGAATAGGTGCTTTGTCAGCGTCTTTGATGCCGCGAGCTTTCAAGTCGGCGCGAGCGCCTTCAATCATGCGCTCCACTTCAGCTTGCACGCTGGCTTTTGGCAAGTCGAGCTCCGCTTTGGTTGCCACAGCGTCCAAAGCCGCTTGCTTGTTGCGACCCAACAAGCGGAATTTCACTTCACGCTCGAGGTT
>CAIODK010000214.1 GCA_903856995.1 uncultured Burkholderiales bacterium | reverse complement strand
TGGGCGTCGATCCGTACACGCTCACCATGAGCCCCTCCACAGGTGGCAAAGGATCGCATGGAGGCTACTGCGGCCCGGCCGTCAAGCCCATCGCTCTCAATATGGTGGCCGAAATTGCACGCGATCCTCAAACTGCAGGACTGGCGATTTCGGGCATTGGCGGTATTGGAAATTGGCGCGATGCGCTTGACTTTATTGCCCTGGGTTCTGGAACCGTTCAAGTGTGCACCGCTGCGATGGTCTATGGTTTCAAAATCGTGCAAGAAATGAACGATGGCCTGTCCAACTACATGGATGAGATGGGTTTTACATCGGTGTCTCAGATTGTGGGCAAAGCCGTACCCACCGTATCCGATTGGCGCTTCCTTAATCTCAACCACATTTCCAAGGCCGTCATCAACCAAGACAGTTGCATCCAAGGTGGGCGTTGCCATATTGCTTGCGAAGACACGTCCCACCAAGCGATCACCGCTTCCAAAAATGGGATTCGCCACTTCGAGGTCAAAGAAGACGAATGCGTTGGCTGCAACTTGTGCGTTACCGTCTGCCCTGTCCCCGAATGCATCACGATGCGTGATCTGCCGCCCGGGGAAACCGACCAAAGAACAAAAAAACCAGTCTCTGCACACCATGCCGACTGGACCACCCATCCCAACAACCCAATGCGAACCAGCACAGCCGCTTAGGTTCACAATGCGCAAGTTACATACTTTCTATTTCCTTGAAACAGTGGCAAAGGACACTTGATATGACAACTCTTTTTATTCGTGGTGGAACTGTCGTCAACGCAGACCGGGCTTTTAAATCAGACGTTCTCACCCAAGATGGAAAAATAATCGCAGTGGGCGAAAACATCACCGCCCCCGCCGGAGCGACTGTGGTCGATGCGTCGGGCCAATATGTGATGCCGGGTGGGATCGATCCCCATACCCATATGCAACTGCCATTCATGGGAACCACCACCATGGATGACTTCTACACCGGCACCGCCGCCGGACTGGCAGGCGGCAACACCACCATCATCGACTTTGTGATTCCCAACCCACAGCAGCCCCTGATGGAAGCCTACCAAACATGGCGTGGCTGGGCTGAAAAATCCGCCAGTGACTACAGTTTTCATGTGGCGATCACGTGGTGGGATGAATCAGTGAAGCACGACATGGGCACGCTCGTCGAAAAAGAAGGTGTCAACAGTTTCAAACATTTCATGGCCTATAAAAACGCCATCATGTGCGACGATGAGACCCTCGTGAACAGTTTTAAACGCTCCCTCGAACTGGGCGCCATGCCCACCGTCCATGCTGAAAATGGCGAGTTGGTTTACTTGCTTCAAAAAGAAGTGGCCGCAATGGGCATTACCGGCCCCGAAGGACACCCCCTTTCACGCCCGCCCACCGTTGAGGGCGAAGCGGCCAACCGCGCCATTGCGATTGCCAATGTGCTGAATGTTCCTATTTATGTGGTCCACGTCTCTTGTATTGAAGCGGCTGAGGCGATTTCCCGAGCCCGTGCGCGTGGTCAAAGGGTGTATGGCGAGGTTTTGGCGGGACACTTGGTAGTTGACGACAGCGTCTACCGCCACCCTGACTTCGCCACGGCCGCTGCCCACGTGATGAGCCCTCCATTTCGATCCAAAGAAAATCAAGAGGTCTTATGGCGCGGACTGCAATCTGGAAACTTGCACACCACCGCGACCGACCACTGCACGTTTTGCGCCGCGCAAAAAGCAGTTGGCAAAGAAGACTTTTCCAAAATACCCAACGGCACAGGCGGTGTGGAAGAGCGCCTAGCTGTCATCTGGGACGCTGGCGTGAACACCGGGCGACTCACCCCCAGCGAGTTTGTCGCAATTACCTCTGCCAACACGGCAAAACTTTTCAACATTTATCCTCGCAAAGGAAGCATCTCCGTTGGTGCAGATGCTGACTTTGTTGTATGGGACCCTGAAGGCACCAAGACGCTTTCAGCGAAGACCCAACACAGCAAAGGTGACTTTAATATTTTTGAAGGTAGAACCGTTCGCGGCATCCCCAGCCACACGGTAAGCAATGGAAACTTGGTATTTGTGAAGGGGGATTTACGCGCTGAAAAAGGAGCCGGTAAATACATCAAACGC
>CAIODK010000213.1 GCA_903856995.1 uncultured Burkholderiales bacterium | reverse complement strand
GTGTCGTCTTCACGGGCAATGCGCAGGGGTGATGAGGTGCGTGTTTCTACGCCGGTCATCACCGCGTCGTGCATGTCAAAGCCTTTGATTTTTCGGCCAAACACGGGCAGTGCTTCGCGCATGGCGGTGATGGCGTAGCTGGGCAACGCGCTGTTCAGGCTGACCATCTTGACGCCCGGTTTGTAGGACGGGGCCACACTGCCCAAGGCGGTGGAGGCGCGGTCTGCAATGAAGTCGCCCACCAACTGCGCAGGGGCTTCGTAGGTGCTGCCGCCCAGTATGTAGGCGTGGGCTTCGAGTTGGCGTTGCAGCACCAAGCCAGCGAGCGGGTGGTAGCCACCGGGTGCGTCGTGGGTGGTGTGGCGCACGGCGTTGCCTGCCTCTTGGCCGAGTTCGGCTTCAAAGGCGGCGGGGTCGGTCGGGTAGTCGCTGGGGTCAATGCCGACCACGATGCCTGCGTTGGCGTTGCGCTCGTTGCGTGAGTATTGGCTCATGCCGTTGGTCACCACGCGGCCGGCTTCGCTGGTGGCGGCCACCACCGTGCCACCGGGGCACATGCAAAAGCTATACACGGCGCGGCCGTTTTCGGCGTGGTGAACCAGCTTGTAGTCGGCTGCACCCAGCAGCGGGTGGCCGGCGTGTTGGCCCCAACGTGCGCGGTCAATCAGGCCTTGCGGGTGCTCAATGCGCACGCCCACTGAGAACGGTTTGGCTTCCATCGCCACCGCATGTCGGTGCAGCATGGTGAAGGTGTCGCGCGAGCTGTGCCCGAGCGCCATCACCACATGGCGGGCGGGCAGGGTGTAGGTCTCATCTGTGGCATGGTTGTGAATGCGCAGAGACTGGAGCTTGCGATGTTCGTCATAGGCTACATCCACCACGCGTTGCTCAAAACGCACCTCACCGCCCAAGCGGATGATTTCTGCGCGCAGACCCTCCACCACGGTGACGAGTTTGAATGTGCCGATGTGCGGGTGCGCGGCGAACAAGATTTCTTCCGGTGCGCCAAAGCGCACAAACTCGTTCATCACCTTGCGCCCCAAGTGGCGCGGGTCTTTGATTTGGCTGTACAGCTTGCCGTCCGAGAACGTGCCAGCACCGCCTTCGCCGAACTGCACGTTGCTCTCAACATTCAAAATCTTTTTGCGCCACAAGCCCCAGGTGTCTTTGGTGCGTTGGCGCACGGTGGTGCCGCGCTCGATCACGATGGGCTTGAAGCCCATTTGCGCCAACACCAGTGCCGCAAAAATGCCGCACGGCCCAAAGCCCACCACCACGGGGCGTTCGCCCTCGTGCGTGCCCCAATCGCCGGGGGCGTGGGCAGGCGCGTGCCACGTCATGTCTGGCGTGGGTTGGATGTGTGAGTTCTTGGCGTACTTCTCGAGCAGTGGTGCTTCGAGCGCCGCGTCTTGTAGCGTGATGTCGACGATGTAGACCACCAGCAAGTTTTGTTTGCGAGCGTCAAAGCTGCGTTTGAAAACGTCCAGTGTCGCGATCGTCTCGGGCGCAACGTCCAAAGCCTCGGCTGCTAAGGCACGCAACGCATCAACGGGATGAGGCGCAAGCTGACGGTCTGCCTCGGTTTCGGCGGGCGCATCGGCGGCGCGAAGTGCTTCAACGGGGAGGGCCGAGAGGGGGAGTTTGAGTTCTGAAAGTCGAATCACAAGCGTATGTGGCCCGTGTTCATCGGGCAAGTCATGTTGGTGGTGAGATTATCCGTCGATAATCAAGGTGTGAAGCTCGCTAGGCCGTCGCTGGTGCAATCTGGGAAACCAGGCACTGGAGGAACGTCCGGACTGCGTAGGACAGCGTAAGAGGTAACACCTCTCCACCGTGAGGTGAGGATTAGAGCAACAGAGACGAGCCGATTTAGTTCGGGTGAAACGGGCAATCTCTACGCGCAGCAATACCAAGTAGGCCAGCGTTGAGGCGGTTCGCTGAGTTGGCGGGTAGGTAGCACCGAGCCGAGTGGGTGACCCTCGGCCCAGATTAATGACGGTCACGCGTGGGGCAACCCGCGTGCACAAAATCCGGCGTATCGGTGAGCTTCACACTTTTTTTGCATCTCCATAGAAGGCGACGGATGTCGGACACAGTCAATACGAACGCCTATGAGATGCCCGTCATCCAAGAGACCGCGTCGAGCAAGTCGATGGTGTTTTCGGACATCGACATCCAAAGCCGCATGAATATGCAGCGCCCCGACGAACTGCAGTTTGAGTACACGCGCTTGATGATGGGGGTGTTGTTGTTTAACGCCCAACCCCAAAGTATTTTGATGGTGGGCTTAGGCGGCGGCTCGCTCGCCAAGTTTTGCTACAAGCACTTGCCCCACACGCACATCACCGTGGTGGAGATCAACCCGCACGTGATTGCGATGCGCCAAAGTTTTCTGATTCCCGATGACGATGAACGGTTCCATGTGGTGCAGATGGACGCGGCGGATTTCATGGCGGACACCGAGAAAAAGTTCGACCTCGTGTTTGTGGATGGGTTTGACCAACATGGCATGCCCGAGCAACTTTGCTCGACCCAGTTTTATTCAGACTGCCGACGCGTGCTGGCGGCGGGTGGCTTGGCGGTGGCTAACTTGCACCGATTGAATGCGTACCGCGATATTTATGTGGACAGGATCGAGGCGGTGTTTGATGGCGCGTTGTGGGTGGTCAACGCGCCGGGCACGACCAACTGCGTCGTCTTTGCGATGAACGATTTGCCGAGTGAAAGAAAAATCACATTCAGCAAGACCAAGCCCGCAGCCATAAGTGAAGAAGCCTGGGATCAAATCTTCCCCAGCATGGCGCGGGTGTTTTTAGCCAGCCAAGAGAAACCGACTTCTTAGCGCGACAACCCGGCTCGGTGGAACACCGCTGTCATGCTTGCGCCAGGCTGCGCAGTCTTTCAACGTGTGCCAGCAATGAACGCATCGCCACGGGCCACAGGCGCGGAGGCACATCGTCGTAGGCCAGCTTGACCCAATCGTCCATG
>CAIODK010000212.1 GCA_903856995.1 uncultured Burkholderiales bacterium | reverse complement strand
ACAGCGTGATGCGTTGTTATGTTTCTCTTCTTGGTTGTTTCATGCCCCTGTTCTTGTTTCGACGACTCACGGTTTTTGCGCTTTGCAGCTTGGCTGCGGTCAGCGCGTGGGCGCAAGCGACTGAAACCGAAGACACCTCTGCCCGCTACCAGCTGACCTACAACTGGCAACACCACGATTCGTTCAGGGCGGGCTACTCGGGCGCCAACAGTCTGTCGCCGCAAAGTGAGCGCATGTTCACCTTCAGCACCACCGCGCATTGGGGCTTTCGCCCATGGCAAGACGGTGAGCTCTATTTCAACCCCGAGGTGGCTTCTGGCATCCCGTTCTCTGGCAACTTGGTGGGCATGGGCGGTTTCACCAATGGCGAAATTACCCGTGCGGGCGGCAGCGTACCCAAGCTTTACCGTCAGCGCCTGTTTGTGCGCCAGACCTGGAACCGTGGTGGGGAGAAAGAGCAGATCGAACCCGATTTCAACCAAATGGCGGGCTTGGTCGACAAAAACCGTTTTGTGCTGACGGCAGGCAACTTTTCCACGCTGGACGTATTTGACGACAACGCCTACGCCAAAGACCCCCGCACCCAGTTCATGAACTGGGGCAACTGGACCTACGCCTCCTACGATTACGCGGCAGATGCTCGGGGCTTTGGCTGGGGCTTTGCGGGCGAGTGGTACCAGGACAACTGGGTGCTACGCTTTGGTCGCATGAGCGGCCCCAAAGAGCCCAATGGCTTACCCGTGGACTTTGCGCTTGGTAAACACTACGGCGACCAAGTAGAAATCGAACGCGGCCACATGCTGGCTGATCAGCCAGGCAAAGTGCGCGTGCTGGCCTGGCGCAACCGCGCCCAAGTGGCGAGCTTTAACGATGCCACGCAATGGCTGCAAACGCATTCAGGTGTGCAGACCACACCGCAGGCGCTGATTGACGTGCGTGGTGGCGAAAAAATCAAATACGGCTTGGGCGTGAACGTCGAGCAAGCCATCAACCCTAGCGTGGGCTTCTTCTTGCGTGCCATGAAGGCCGATGGCCGCACTGAAACCTATGCCTTCACCGAGGCTGATGGCTCGCTGTCGACCGGTCTTGTGTTCAAAGGTGGTTTGTGGGGGCGTACTGACGACGCCGTGGGCGTGGCTTTCATGCACAACACCTTGTCGCGTGACCGCCGAGGCTTCTTGGCGGCCGGCGGCATGTCGTACTTCATCGGTGACGCTGCCAGCGCTACGCAGACGCTGAGTTACAAGCCCGAGCAAATCTTGGAAGCGTTTTATAGCTTCCAAATGACACGCGGCACGTGGCTCACCACCGACTACCAACGCATCCAAAACCCTGCGTACAACGCTGACCGTGGGCCGGTCAATGTGTATGCGATGCGTTTTCACGCCGAGTTCTAAAGCATTTTCGTCGCTGTCGCCTGCGTGAAGACGCCGGTGCGCAAACCCAGCTTGCATTGGCACAATGCCAAGCATGACTAGCCTTTCACAAACCCCACTTCACGGCCTGCGCGTGGTCGAGCTCGGTCAGCTCATCGCCGGCCCCTTTGCCGCCAAAACACTGGCCGACTTTGGCGCAGATGTCGTGAAGATTGAAACCCCCAAGACGGGCGACCCGCTGCGCAAATGGCGCTTACTCAAAGACGGCACGTCGGTGTGGTGGCAAGTGCAGTCGCGCAACAAGCGCTCAGTCGCGCTGGACCTCAAAGAAAAAGAAGCCCAAGACATCGTGCGCCAACTCATCAAAGATGCGGATGTGCTGATTGAAAACTTCCGCCCCGGTGCCATGGAGGGCTGGGGCTTAGGCCCTGACGAACTCCTAGCCATCAACCCACGCCTCATCATGTTGCGCATCAGTGGCTATGGACAGACCGGGCCTTACCGCGACAAACCCGGCTTTGGTGTGGTGGCCGAGGCCATGAGCGGCCTGCGCCACCTCACCGCCGAGCCCGGCCGCGTGCCTGTGCGCGTGGGCGTGAGCATTGGCGACACGCTGGCCTCGCTGCACGGCGTCATTGGCATCTTGACGGCGCTGCACGAACGCGAGAAAAGTGGCCAAGGCCAAGTGATCGACGTGGCTTTGTACGAGGCCGTCTTCAACTGCATGGAAAGCTTGCTGCCCGAGTACAGCGCTTTTGGTGCGGTGCGCGAAGCGGCCGGCAGTGCCTTGCCCGGCATCGCGCCAAGCAACGCGTATCGCTGCCAAGACGAAGGCTATGTACTGATTGCTGGCAACGGCGACAGCATTTTCAAACGCCTCATGCACACCTTGGGGCGTGACGATTTGGGGAATGACCCAGCACTCACCGACAACGCCGGTCGTGTGAAGCGAGTGGCCGAGATTGACGCTGCCATTGGTGTGTGGACGGCCCAACTCACGGTCGCGCAAGTGTTAGAAGCGCTGGACAAAGCTGAAGTGCCAGCAGGCCGCATCTACACCGTGGCCGACATCGCGGCCGATCCGCACTACCAAGCGCGCGGCATGATTCAGCACGTGCAGATGGACGACGGTACATCGCTTGCTGTGCCAGGCATCATCCCTAAACTCTCACGCACGCCAGGCAGTCATCGCCGCAACGCGCCCACCATTGGTCAAGACACAGATGCGGTGTTAAATGAAATTGGTTTAACTGCCGCACAAATACAAACTCTAAAAGAAAAAGGAATCGTGGCATGACGCGCATTTATTTCAACGAAGTCGTGACCCGTGATGGCTTTCAAATCGAATCAGAGTTCATAGAAACCGACGACAAAATTGTTTTGATTGATGCACTCAGTCAATGTGGCTACGCCAAGATTGAGGTCACCTCGTTCACATCCCCCAAAGCTATCCCCATGTTGCGCGATGCTGAAGAGGTGATGGGGCGCATCCAGCGTGTGCAGGATGTGGAATACACCGTGCTTGTACCCAACCTCAGAGGGGCAGAGCGTGCGATGGAGTCGCGTGCGGATGAGTTGAATCTAGTCATGTCTACTTCTGAAACGCACAACCTTGCCAATTTGCGCATGACGCGTGCGCAAAGCATGGCGGGCTTGGCGCAAGTGATCCAACATGTGGACGGGCGTACACCCATCAACGTGTCGCTCTCGACGTGTTTTGGCTGTCCTATGGAGGGTGATGTGCCGTTGGCGGTGGTGCAACACTTTGCGCAACGCTTTGCAGACTTGGGTGTGCGTGGCCTCACCATTTGTGACACCACGGGCATGGCGCACCCAGCGCAAGTCAGCCGCATGATCGAGCTGTTGCAAAAACAATTGCCTGACACACAGCTCACGCTGCACTTTCACAACACCCGCGGCATGGGCTTGGCCAATGTGCTTGCGGCTGTGCAAGGTGGCATCACACGTTTCGATGGCTCATTGGGTGGCTTGGGCGGCTGCCCTTATGCGCCGGGGGCGAGCGGCAATATTTGCAGCGAAGACGCCATTCACATGCTGGATGCGATGGGCTACGACACCGGTATTGATTTGAACAAGTTGCTGAATGTGGCACGACATCTGCCCGCAGTTGTGGGTCACGATGTGCCGAGTCAAGTGGCCAAGGCGGGGCGTATCACCGATTTGCACCCAGCTCCCGCTTATGTGAATGATTTGAAAGGCTCCTGAGCATGATCGACCATTTAGACCACTTGGTATTAACCACCTTCGATGAAGACGCTTGTGTGGACTTCTACACCCGCGTCATGGGCATGACGCTAGAAAGCTTCGTCGGTGGCACGCCGCCTGTGACGCGCAAGGCTTTCAAGTTTGGCAACCAGAAAATTAACCTGCACGTGCGCGGCAAAGAGTTTGAGCCCAAAGCTCATGTGCCGGTCCCCGGCGCGTTGGACTTGTGCTTCATTGCCACTGTGCCCTTGGACGATGTGATTGCCAAACTTAACGCCGCCAATTGGCCCATCCTGGAAGGCCCCGTGATGCGCACGGGGGCTACACAAAAAATCAGATCGGTGTATGTGCGCGATCCTGATTTGAATTTGATTGAGATTTCAGAGTTGACCTAGCCAATTACTCGATGCGAATCCCCGCAGCTTTTACCAGTTGCGCGGCAGCCAGCGTTTCAGCATCTAGGTATTTCTCAAACGCATCTTGTTGCATGGGCATGCCTGCAGCGCCGAGTTTTTCAAGGCGATCTTTCACCTCGGGCATGGCCAGCACAGCCATTACGCCCGCATGCAGTTTTTGCACGATGGGCTTGGGGGTTTTGGCCGTGACAAATAAGCCCACCCAGAAGGTATAGGCCGCGTTGGCAAACCCTGCTTCAGCAATCGAAGGGACGTTGGGCAGCAGCGGGGAGCGTGTGGCGGTACTGACAGCCAAGGCTTGCAAGCGGCCACTTTGAATCAAAGGCAGTGCTGACACCAGAGGGGCAAAGAACCAGTCAATGCGGCCCGATGCCGTTTCAGTCAAGGCCTCAGGCGTGCCGCGGTAAGGCACATGTTGCGCTTGCACGCCAGCAGCGACGCGAAACTTTTCGGCATTCATGTGGGTGGCAGAACCGTTGCCGGCCGATGCGTAGTTGAGTGCACCCGGCTGTGCCTTGGCTTTGGCCACCAAGTCGGCCACGTCTTTGTAGCCTTTGCTCGGAGACACCACGATGACGTTAGGTAGGCTGGCCAATGGGCTGATGCCGTCAAAGTCTTTCAGTGTGTCGTAGCTGAGTTTGGGGTACAGCGCAGGGTTCACCACATGGCCAGAGCTATGAACCAGCAGGGTGTAGCCATCGGCTGGCGCTTTGGCGACCAATGCCGCCCCAACGGTGCCGCCGGCGCCCGTTTTGTTGTCGATGACGATTTGTGCGCCTAACAGGGGGCCGAGCTTTTCTGCAACGGTCCGTGCGATCACGTCCGTGCCGCTACCGGCCGTGAAGGGAACGATGAAGGTGATGGCTTTGTCCCGCGGCCAATCTTGTTGGGCGTAGCTGGGCAGGGCAGAGCCCGCAGCCAAGGCCGCGGCCCATTGCAAACTCTGTCGACGGGTGAAGGGGGTGTGGTTCATGGCTTTGTCTCCTGATGTTGTGTTTGAACTCAAGCAGCGGGTGGATCAAAAGGCATCGCCAACAAGATCCGCGCTTCGTGTTGGGTGTGGTTGATGATTTGTCGTTTCTCGCCAGGTGCGAAACGACAAGAGTCAAAGGCGTGTAACACCTCGCGTGTTTCTATGCCATGGAGTTCGCTCACGAGCGTGAGCTCGCCCTGCAACACGACGTAATGTTTTTCAATCGGGGACCCGTCGAGCGACGTGTGGCCACCCGGCTTCAAGATGGACACACCCATCCAAAGTTGAACGGCCGGACCGGCCTCACGGCCTTGAAGCCGCAAACACTGCATGTCGAAATGGTTGGGTGCCACATACTCTGGCGCTTGGCTGAAACGGGTGACGTTCATTAGATATCTCCGTCGTTAAGGATTGAAAACCATGCGACGGCTGGCACCACTCAACACTTCTTTGTAAACCGCCAAAGCTTGGTCGAGTGAAAATACGGCATCGGCTGCAACGCGGAAGGGGCGCAAGGTGCCCGCTTCAAAGCCAGCGCGCATGGCCTCTATGCGTTCGTTGGTTTCGATGCAATTGAGGGCCAAGGTGTCAATGCCCACATAGGTGTGCATGCCACGGTAGAACGTGAAGATGTCGAACGGCACGGGGCGTTCGAGGGTGGAAATAAAAATTTGTGCAGCCCCTTTGGCCATGGCTTTGTTGGCGGCTTCAAAGTAAGGGCTACCCACGGTGTTGAACACAATGTGTGCGCCTTTGCCATCACTCAGCTCGCGGATGCGTGCAGCCACATCTTCTGTTTTGGCATCGATGGTGCGTACACCCGCTGATGGGCCATCCCATTCGCCGCCGCCGCGTCGCACGGCAATTACATGAGCACCCGCTTGCGCCGCAAGTTGCACTGCGGCTTGGCCCACTTTGCCGTTGGCGCCCATCACTGCCACGGTTTGTCCACGTTGCGGCATGCCACTGCGTCGAAAGCCTTCGTAGGCTGTGATGAAGGGCACGCCCACGGAGCCCGCTTCTTCAAAGCTCAAATTTTTGGGTTTCTCGCGCAAGGCGGCTTCTGGCAAAACCAGCCAGCCCGCGTGCGAACCATCGCGTGTGATGCCCACATCGCCACCCGAGCCCCACACGGCTTTGCCCACCCATGCGCTTGGGCCATCCATCACCACGCCGGCAAAATCTCGACCCGGGGTGCGCGGGAACACGGCTTGCGGCATGATGCCCAGCGCCGCTTTGACGTCACTGGGGTTCACGCCCGCGCTGTGCACGCGCACCAAGGCGTCCCCTTTTTGCAGGGCAGGTGGCGGCTGTTTTTCGAGGGTCGGGGCCAGCGCATCGACAGAGGCTGCTTTGGTGTTAACGCGGACGGCGCGTAAGTCTTCGGTTTGAATTGGCATGCGTTGCGTTCCTTCGATATGTCAAGCGCGACTGGGCAGGCTCAGCATGGCGCGAGCTTCCCGTGGGTTGGCCAGTTCGCCACCCAAGTCATGGATGATGCGTTTGGCTTTGGTGACCAAATCAGCGTTGCTCTGGGCGAGCACGCCTTTTTCCAAATAGATGTTGTCTTCCATGCCCACGCGCACATGGCCGCCTGCAAACCAAGCTTGCGCGACGATGGGGAATTCAAATCGCCCAATGCCAAAGGCGGACCAAATGGCACCTGCAGGCAACAGGCTGCGGGCGTAGAGAATGGTTTCGGGTGAGGGTGAAAAACCGTACTTCACACCCGTCACAAACGTCCACATGCCCGGCCCTTCCAGCGTACCGTCGGCAATCAGGTCGCGTGCCAAATGCATATCGCCTGAGTCAAAAATTTCCAATTCTGGTTTGACTCCCGCCTCGCGCATGATCTTGGCCATGATGCGTACATTGCGTGGCGTGTTGATCACCACATCACCGCCTGAGTTCATGGTGTTCAAGTCGAGTGAGCACACGTCAGGCTTGAGCACCCGCACATGTTCGACACGTTTTTCGGGTTGTACCAAGGTTGATCCTGGCGCAGCCACACGTGGGTCATCGATGCTGGGCACAAAGCGACCCCCGGGGCCTGTGGTCAGATTGATGATCAGCTCGGGGTTGGCGCGTCGCACTTGGTCGAATACCTCGCGGTAGAGCTCTAGCGCCATCGACGGTTTACCTGTCTTTGGATCGCGCACATGGATGTGCACAGCCGCTGCACCGGCTTCAGCCGCCGCCAAACATTCGTCGGCAATCTGGGTTGGGGTAACGGGCAAATGTGGTGTTTGATCGGGCGTGGTGATGTTGCCGGTGACAGCGCAGGTGAGGAGAGTTTTTGGGCTCATGGGTTGTGTTCTTTCAAATCATCAAAGGTGACGGCCACCGTCGACCACGATGCGCGTGCCCGTGACGTAGCGCATGGTGGTGGCGCAGGCTTGTACGACTGCGGCCACATCGTCGACTGTCCCAATCCGGTGCAGCGGAATGGTGGCCGCAGCTTTCTCGTTAAAGTCCGCGCCTCGCCCCGGCACAAAACCAGAGTCCACCACGCCGGGCGACACAGAGATCACCCGCACATACGGCGCAAAAGCTTTGGCCAACGCGTTGCCCACCACGTCGATACTGGCCTTGGCCGCGACGTAGGCCAAGTTGCTGCCGGTTCCTGTGAAGCCAGCGATGGAGGAGATGTTGACGATCAAACCGTCTTCAGATTTTTTGAGCAACGGCATGAATGCGCGGATGGTGGCAATCACACCGCGAAAGTTGACCTTCAAAATGTCGTCAATCAACGCATCGCTCAACGCGTCTAAGTCGGCCGCTGGCACCGCCTTGGTGTAGCCCGCGCTGTTGATGAGGATGTGCACCACGCCGCATTGCTGGCCCACTTGGTCTGCCGCCGCTTGCAGCGAGGCGCTGTCTGTGACTTGGGCTTTGAATGTCAAATGACCAGAGCCTGGCAACGAAGCCGCTTTGGCTGCCGCAGCTTCGGGTGATGCTGTGTTGTACAGCAGCACGCAGCGCGCACCGAGCTTGGCGAGACGAATGGCACTGGCCATGCCGATCGCACCCGTACCGCCGGTGATGACGGCGACTTTGCCTGTCAATGAGTCTGTGGGTTCAAAGCGGGAGGTCATAAGGTCCTTGTTTTTATTGATCTCAAATAATTCAGGGGATGGGTGGATGCGGGAAGGTCATCTCACCCTCGATCAAGTGGAAGTCGTGGGTCAAAAAGGCTTGCTGTTTGCCGTCGACCATGCGCACTTCAAAATTGCCAACCAAGGCTGCGGTGACGCCAAACACGGGGTCGCTGGTGAGGTTCTCGTCGCCATCGGCAAATACTTGTGTGATGAGAACTTTGTGACCTGGTGTCGACACCATGAAGTGCAAGTGGGCGGGGCGGTTCGGGTGGCGCACTTGTGCGCGCAGCAAATCACCGCAGGGGCCGTTGGTCGGGACGGGGTAGCCAGCAGGTCGTACGGTCTTGAAGAAGTACGCACCCTTGGCATCCGTTTTGAAGCGTCCGCGCAGGTTCATATTTTCTTGTGTGTCATCTTGGTTTTCATACATGCCAACTGGCGAGGCGTGCCACACATCGACAGTGGCGTCCGCCAAGGGGCGTCCTTGCTTGTCGTAAACCACACCGCTGACTTCAAGTGGTATGCCTTGTGTGTTGCCCCGAGCGATGTTGTCGCCTGCTTGGCAGATGGGCGCATTGGCTCGCCAAAACGGTCCAAGTAATGCGGCATGCGAGGCGGCTTCTGCTTGCGCATGTGCCTCACCATGGCTGTGATTGGCTGGATTGTTGAGGAGTGCAACGAGGGAGGACACGCCCAGCAAATCGGCGGCCAAGATCACTTCATTCGTTTTCTCACCGGTGGCTTGACCGATGTCAATCAAGAACTTCACTGCACGCTCAAACTCTGCTTCTGTGACTTCAGTCTCCAAAATAAATGCGTGCAAGTGCGATGTGAGTGAGGCCATGAGTTCACGCAACCGCGGATCGGGTGTGCGCGACATGGTTCGAATCACCAAAGGCAGGATAGATTCGGGTGTGGTTGGCAGTGGGATGTTTGAGGTCGACATACATCAATTCTTAAGAGGTGCGGCCCAGCAGACGCAGCGCGTTGCGACTTTCAATGGCAGTCAGGTTATCCATGCTGAAACCCATCGCCATCAAGCCCTTCACATGGTCGAGTGACGTCCGGTACGGGAAGTCCGTGCCAAACACCACTTGCGACACGTCCACCAAATTCAGCAGTGACAACAGTGCGCCGGGGTGCGCTGCTTGCGCCGTGTCGTAATAAAAACGACGCAGTGTTGGCAGCACCTGATCGCTGGGCAAGATCTTGCCAAAGTTGGCATTGAGCTTGGGCAGCATGACGAGGCGCTCCACCAAGAACGGCATCGTGCCTCCTGCATGCGAGAAGATGAACTTGATATCTTTGCAACGTGTGGCCGTGCCGCTGAACAGCAAGCTGGTGATGGTGCGCGTGGTGTCGGTGGCGAACTCAATGGTCGACCCCGGCACGCCCTCTTGCAGGTTGTTGCAACACATCGTGTTGGAGGGGTGCGTATAGACGATGAGTTTGCGGCGGTTGATTTCATCCATGATGGGGGCAAACGATTTGTCTCCTAACCACTTCCCGTCGTAGCTGGTGAGCATGGCGATTCCATTGGCTTTGAGGACGTCGCAGCTGTAGGCCATCTCGGCCAGTGCACCGTCCACATCGAGCATGGGCAGCGTGGCAAAGAAGCCGAACTGGTTGGGGTAGTCGCGTGCGAGTTGCGCGCCATACTCGTTGCTGATGCGCGCCATGCGCCGCATGGTGGTGACATCCCCGAATCCAGCCGCAGGCGTGGTGGGTGATGTGAGGGTGTAGGTCACGCCGGCCTTCGCCATGTCGTCCATGGTTTTGTTGAGCGACCAGTTGCGTGCAGGAGGCTCGGCGAGTTTGCGTGATTCCAACTCTTTCAAAAAGGCAGGGGCCCACACATGGTGATGCACGTCGACCAAGGCGCGCTTGGCGTCGGCGGGTAAGGGCGCATCTTTGGATGTTGTGGCACACGATGGCAACACCGTGACTGCTGTGGCCGTGAGCAAACCTGTTAAGAAGCTGCGGCGTGGCTGGCAGTGACCGCAAGCACTATGTGGCGTGGTGTGAAACATCGAAGCCTCCTGAGTGAAAACTTTACTGCGTGAAGTCCACGCGAGTCGCTAATTTTTTATTCATTGCAATCTCGTCGGCGATGATTTTGCTGAACTCCGCCGATGTCGAACCGACGGTGGCAAATCCTTGTTCTGCAAATGCACGCTTGATCTCTGGCTCTTCCAGCAGCTTGACCACCTCGATCCGTAGACGGTTGACGTGTTCAGCCGGCACGCCAGCAGGGAACCAAAACCCGTACCAAGGGGTGTAGAAAAAGCCCTTCACGGCTGACTCGTCGATGGTGGGAACATCCGGTAACTCACTCCACCGTTTACGGGCGGTAATGGCCAATGCCTTGAGTTTGCCAGCTTTGATCAAAGGTAGCACGGCCGTGGGTGCGCCAATCACGAAGTCGATGCGGCCTGCCACCAAGTCGTTGAGCGATTGACTCACGCCTTTGAAGGGCACATGGGTCATCTTCACATCGGCGCTGTTGCTCAAGAACTCACCCGCAAAGTGCATCACGTTGCCGACGCCACCCGAGCCAAACGTGTATTTGCCAGGGTTGGCTTTGGCATCTGCCAGCAACTCTTTCAAGTTTTTCACGGGCAGGTCTGGGCGTGCTGCGACCACAAATCCAACGCTGTTGGCGACCAAGGTGATGGGCGTGAAATCTTTGATCGGGTCATAGGGAAGGCTGTGCGACACCACGGGCAAGCTGGCATGGCTGGATGAGGTGTTGAGGAGGGTGTAGCCGTCTGCGGCAGACTTGGCCACTAGATCGGTACCGATCGCGCCGCCTGCTCCGGCTCGGTTGTCAATCACCACGGGTTGCCCCAAGCTCAGTGCCAAGCGAGGACTGAGTGTTCGGCCAATGAAATCCATCGGCCCCCCAGCGGCGTAGGGAATGACCATTTTGATGGGGTGGTTTGGGTAGTCGCGAGCTGGCGCTGACTGCGCATTGGCATTGAATGCTGAGAGGCAGACGCTCAGTACGCCTAAGACTTTGAAGAACCGCATGAACCACCTTTGACACTTACAAAAGAAGTGAACAGGCGCATGCTATCGGCAGCTTTGCGCCGAGCCAGTCATCCGTGCAACACGCGTGACACGACTTGGTAGTTACCCGTGGTGGTCAAGGCGCGGCGAATTGCTCCGTGCCCACAATGCCAATCTTGGTCAGGCCCTGGCGTTGCGCGCTGGCCAGTACTCCTGCGACGGCTTCGTATGTCGCCTTGCCTTGCGCTTTGATGTGCAGCTCGGGCTGTGGCTCTTGGGCTTTGGCTTGTTGCAGTAGCGCATCGAGGGCGGCGCGATCGGCCAAGGGCTTGCCGTTCCAGTTCACGATGCTGTGGGCATCCACCTCTATGCGCACCACATTGGGCTTCCTCTGCTGCGGTGTTGCGCTCACCGGCATGTCAAGGTTGACCGAGTGCAGCTGCGCGGGGATGGTGATGATGAGCATGATGAGCAGCACCAACATCACGTCGATCAACGGCGTGGTGTTGATGTCCATCATCACCTCAGGTTCGTCTTGGCTTTGCAGGTTCATGGCCATGCTTATTTCCCCTGCAGCGAGACTTTGGATTGACCCTGCGGGTCAGTGACGAACCTCACCTTGGTCAAGCCGGCCACTTGGGCGGCATAGAGCACGCGACCCACAGCTT
>CAIODK010000211.1 GCA_903856995.1 uncultured Burkholderiales bacterium | reverse complement strand
TGGATGGCGGTGCGCATGCGTGCATAGGTTCCACAGCGGCAGATGTTGCTCATGGCTGCATCAATGTCTTCATCGGTAGGTTTAGGCTTTTTCTTAAGCAAGGCCACAGCAGCAAGAATTTGACCGCCTTGGCAGTAGCCACACTGAGGCACTTGGTGATCAATCCACGCTTGTTGCACGGCGTGTAATCTGCCTTTGTCGGCGAGGCCTTCAATGGTGGTAACTTTTTGACCGACTGCTGCAGAAACGGGGTAAGAGCAAGAGCGCACGGGCTCGCCATTGAGAAGCACCGTGCAGGCGCCGCATTGCGCGACGCCGCAGCCAAATTTCGGCCCTTTGATGTTCAGTTCATCACGCAAAGCCCACAACAAAGGCATTTCGGGCTCTGTATCAAGCGAGTGATTTTTCCCATTGACGGTCAGTTTCATGTGTCTTGCTTTCAGGTGGTTGAGTCGAGTTCAAACTGTGCTCGAAAACGTGTTTTCACGCAATCGAATAGAGCTTGAAGAGGGCCCAAATTACGGGTGATTCAGTCGCGTGCGAGACTAAATCACGCAACGCGTAGCCATCTTTTGACAGGACTGCAAAGTTTGCTGGCATGTCCAGCGCCATTGGCATTGGGTGATCACGGTAAAACCTTCAGCAGGGTGTAGCTGGTATTGGCCGCATCGGCTGGCGGGTTGTCAATGCGGCCCGAGGTAGCACCCCTCATCACCTTCTTCGCTGCACAGCGCGGCAATCAAGGCTTGGTCGACCACCTGACCGGGCAGCAGCAATTCCTCATTCGGCCACCGCTTCACCAAGTGGCCATTCGCTACGCCGCCCGTGTGCAGGCTTTGATAGGCCCGTCGATGCTGCATCGTCACACCACGGTTGGCGTTGGCGATGATGCGGCTCTCGCCCAAGGCCCACGGTTCAAAGTAGGCATTGGCTGCCACATCCACTTGGCGGAAGTAGGCCCGCGCGCCTTCGGCATTGAGCTTTTTACGCACCGTGCGCGTGATCAGTCCTTGCAGCTGATCGAGCGCCGCATCGTTCATTTGGCTGAGGGCTGCTGGGCTCATGTTTTGTGCTGCCAGAGCAGGCGTTGCCGCCAAATTGGCTGGCAGCACTTGCACCATGGCTTTGACCACATCGTGATGGGGCGCTACAGCGGTGGCCACGCCGCGTGTTTGCGGCTGGATGGGGCAGCGTATTTCGACAAAGCGCGGCTTGACGGGGCCTGTGCAACCGTCGTGGTGGTAATACTCGCCTTGGCTCAGTCTTCCCTTGCTGGAGCGCCCGCGCACGTCGCGGTAGGTGGGGTGTTGGGTGTGCACATTCAGGCAGACCACCAGGCCGGTGGCATCGACCAATTGGTAGAAAGTCTCGCGCCATTCTGGTAAGAGGAGTTTGTCATGCAGGTAATCGCTTGGCGCAGCGATGGCTCCGTCCTCACTGTCACCTTCTTCGCCTTCGATCACCAGAACAAAAGGTTTGGGGCGGCGCACCCGCCAGCGGCGGTTGGCGAAGACGAGCACCGAGCTCGATGGTTTTGCGTGTGTGCCGGCGCTGAGTTCCGTAGGTTCTGACATGATGATTCAGTAGGTTTTAGTTCAAACCCAAAGCTTCCCAAACGCAAATAGCCGCATACGCGTCATTCGCCGCGTAGACCAGCTGGGCTTCGCTCAAACGCTCATTAGCCCAGTTGCTGGTGGCGGCTTTTTTGGATTTTTGGAAGCGCTGGTTAAACAGCACAGCCACCGCACCTTTGACGCCCATGTCTTTGCGGTAGCCCTGCGCGCGAAAGACGGCGTTCAGCTCCAAGATACCCGCGGGTTCAACGCCCAGTTTGTGGATGATGCGTTTGCGGTCATCACCCAATCCAAAGCCCGCCTTGTGAATGCCAGCGCGTGCCAGCAAGTCGGCGGCCACGGCACGGCATTCGGGCTCGTGGAGTTGAAACACCCAAGCGCGCTCGCGTGTGGCGAGCTGCAACACATGCGGGCCATCGGACTGTTCGCCGACGCGAAACGTAGGCTTTGATTCGGTGTCAAACCCCCAAGCGCGTGCCGACACCAATGCGTCATGTGCGAGGCTTGCTTGCTTGCCGGTGTTGACGAGGGTGATGCGATCTAGCCCCAAGCGTTCAAACGGGGGGAGCAGCGCGATGGCTTCTTTATCCGGGGTAGCGCGGTGCGTGGGGACGGATGTTGGATCGTTCATTGACGCGTTTTTTTCTTAGGCTTGTTTTTCTCAATCGCCTCTTTGCGCACGGCACGTTCGGCATCCGCCTTTTTGCCTTCGGCCAGCCATTGCGCAAACTCTTGTGGTGTCTCGAGTGTCAAACGGCCCAAGGCGGCGGTGCGGAAATCGTGGATCACGAGGTGGGCCGTTTTAGTCAAGTTGATGCGGCCACCACTTTGCACTGCGCCGCGGTGGCGACCGATGGCCTCAAGCATTTGCTCGTCCGTGTGGCTGGCTACGTCGACAATTTTGTAGCGGGCTTGTAACGCCTCAGGGTAGAGGGGGATGATGTAGTTCAGCAGCTCCAACGCCACCACTTCTTCGTCAAATGCGTTCACGCCAATGGCACCGCTGGCGGCCAAGTTGAAGCCGCTTTGCTCGACGATGATGCGTGGCCAGAGCACACCGGGGGTGTCGTAGAGGTAGAAGTCATCGGCCAGCGTGATGCGCTGTTCTATCTTCGTCACGCCTGCTTCGTCACCGGTCTTGGTGGCACGTTTGCCTTTGAGCGTGTTGATGAGGGTGGACTTGCCTACGTTGGGGATGCCGCAAATCAGCACGCGCATGGGCTTGGCCATACCGCCCCGGTTGGGGGCCAGTTGTTGGCAGGCCTCAATCAGTGCTTTGGCGGGCGAGGTCATGCTGGTGTCGAGGCCAATGGCACGCACACCGGGCATGGCGTTGTAGTGGGCGAGCCACAGCGCGGTGCGTGCGGGGTCGGCCAAGTCTTGTTTGCTCAGTACTTTGAGGGCGGGTTTGCCTTGGATCAGCTCGGCCAACATGGGGTTGGCGCTGGAGCCGGGTAGGCGGGCGTCGAGCATTTCGATGACGACGTCAATCTCTGTGATGCGCTCCCCAATCGCTTTGCGCGTGAGGTGCATGTGTCCGGGGAACCATTGAATTGCCATAGCTTTGATTGTCGGTTACGAATGAGGGGTTGCGTTTTGCAGTCGCACATGAACCTCATCAGCCAAATCCACCGGCATTTGGTGCTTGGCTTTGAGGTAGTGCTCGGTGTAGACATCAAAGTAGGCGTTGAGGGCCTCTGCGGCTTGTGTGTCGTGGGCAAGGTCTAGGCACATCGCCCCGACTTCGGCGGTGCAAAAGTGCGCTTCGCTTTGGGCTCGGCGCAGTTTGTAGCGAGAGAGTTGGTCTGGGTGCAAGCTGAGCACGGGGAAGCGCTGCAGGTACGGGCTTTTGCGAAACATTTTGCGGGCTTCGTCCCATGTGCCGTCGAGCAAGATGAAGAGCGGGCTTTTTGATGTGTCGTGGGGCACGTCATGTACAACGCGTGCGGCATCGGCAAACTCATTTGGGAATACCACCAAGGGTTGCCATTGCGGGTCACTTAAAAGGGCCAGCAAGGCAGGGTCAACCTGGGTGCGTGCCCAGCCAAAGGCGAAGGTGTCGGTCACCACATCGGCAATCAGCCAGCCGGTGTTGCTGGGCTTGAGTGGCTCGATGTCGGCCATCAGCAAACACATGGCCGAGCGTGCTGCCACGACGGGGCGCAAGGCGCAGATACAGTGGCTGGGGACCAAGCGGCAGCCGGCGCAACGCTCGCCTTTGGGGCCACCGCGGGCTAAGAAAGGTTTGACGCTGCGAGCTAAGCGGGCGGCGCGCAGGCGAGCGACGGCGTGGGGCACGGCTTAGTCAGCCACGTTGCATTCGCGTCGCAACAGCGAGGTGGCATCGTGCAGCTTGTAATCGTGGTCGCTCTCCAAGGTGGCTTGCGCCTCGTCGATAAAGGCTTCCCAGATGTCAACGTAGTCGTCTTGGTATTCGGCAGGGGCGTTGGCGTGGATGAACGCGGTAGCTAGCTCGGGTTGCAGGCCTGATTTACGGATTTTTCGAATCAGTGCGGCCGCGGTTTTTTCGGTGAGCAGCGTTTTGCCTGTGCTGCCCGTCGCAATGCACAAAAAGAGGGTGAGTAGCGAGCTGTCGTCACTGTGGCCACCTGTGGCTTTGGTCCAAGCGGCGGAGGTTTGGCGGTCAAAGTGGTCGACCTCGGCCAACCCATCCTCTACCCAAAAGTAGCGACCCACAAAGGCCGGCGTTTGGTTGAAGAGTTTTTGTGGCGTGATCTTGGCGTCCAAGATTTTGGGTAAGTCGTTTTCTACGCTGAGTCGCACGTGCTCAACTGCCGTGAAGAACTCTGTTGGCAAGTTCTTGGGGGCCGCGAGGTGGATTACTTTGGTCGTGCTGGGTTTACGCAGCGTGGCGATGATTTTTTGAAACGACACCCAGTCTGGCATTTCTTTGTTTTTGGTAGCGCCAGACAAGAGGGCGGTACGAATCACGGCTTCGGCATCGCAGCCTGCTTCTTCTAAGGCGTCGGCGCTGAGCCCCATGTTGTCGGCGAACCAAATGGCTGCATCGATGACGTTGGCTACTTGTTGGCGCTTGCCCAGTTCAGCTTGGTAATCGGGTAAGTTGCAGAGTGACCATTTGGCCAATTGCGGAATGTGTTTGTC
>CAIODK010000210.1 GCA_903856995.1 uncultured Burkholderiales bacterium | reverse complement strand
TCGGCCTCAAAGACAAGTCCAAAGTCTTTAATACGGCCCGTATTGAAGCCTTGGAAGTTGAAAATCTGATTGAAGCGGCCCAGGCCACCATCGTCTCTGCCGCAGCCCGGCATGAAAGTCGCGGCGCTCACACCGTCAACGACTACGGTGACACCCCAGCGCATCCCAACGGACGCAACGACACCGATTGGCACAAGCACACCCTGTGGCACAGCGCGACCAACAGCCTGAGTTACAAACCCGTACAAATGAAACCTTTAACGGTTGAGAGCATCGAGCTCAAAACCCGTAGCTTCTAACCAGAATTAAGCGAGAACACCCCATGTCCATGCGCACTTTTTCGATTTACCGCTACGATCCTGACAAGGATGCAAAACCTTATATGCAAACCATCGAGGTGGAACTCGATGGCACCGAACGCATGCTGCTTGATGCGCTCATGAAGCTCAAAGCGGTTGACCCCAGCATCACCTTTCGCCGCTCGTGCCGTGAAGGCGTCTGTGGTTCAGACGCGATGAACATCAACGGAAAAAATGGTCTGGCATGTTTGACCAATATGCGCACCCTGCCCGGAACAATTGTTCTTAAACCCCTGCCGGGTTTGCCCGTTGTGCGCGACCTGATCGTTGACATGACGCAGTTTTTCAAGCAATACAACTCCATCAAACCGTATTTGATTAACGATAACGTTCCGCCCGAGAAAGAACGTTTACAAAGTCCTGAAGAGCGCGAAGAGCTCAATGGCTTGTATGAATGCATTTTGTGCGCCAGTTGCTCCACCAGTTGCCCCAGTTTTTGGTGGAATCCCGATAAGTTTGTGGGACCAGCCGGTTTGCTTCAAGCCTACCGATTTATCGCTGATAGCCGCGATGAGGCCACCGCTGAGCGCTTGGACAACCTCGAAGACCCCTACCGCCTGTTCCGTTGCCACACCATCATGAACTGCGTCGATGTTTGCCCCAAAGGTCTTAACCCAACCAAGGCCATCGGCAAGATCAAAGAGATGATGGTTTTGCGGGCGGTTTAAGCAGTGATGCAACCTGATGCTTTAGGTGACGCAAAAATTGATGAGCGCGCCTTGAGCAAATTGCGCTGGCGTTGCCGGCGTGGGTTACTGGAAAATGATTTATTTATAGAGCGATTTTTTAACCGATTTAGTGCATCCATCACCGTTCGCCAAGCCCATGCTTTAGGCATCTTGATGGACCTCAGTGACAACGACCTGTTGGACCTGCACCTTGCCCGGAAATCGCTAACCCAAGTAGACGCCTTCATTGACAAAGAAGACGTCCGAGAAGTTTTAAAAATGTTGAGAGAAACCCGCTGAAAGGTAACGAAATGAAATTAGCCGACAACAAAGCCACCCTGTCATTTAGCAATGGCAACCCCAATATCGAGTTGCCGGTTTACAGTGGCAACATCGGCCCCGATGTGGTGGACATTCGCAAACTCTACGCACAGAC
Source organism: uncultured Burkholderiales bacterium (assembly GCA_903856995.1). GTDB lineage: Bacteria > Pseudomonadota > Gammaproteobacteria > Burkholderiales > Burkholderiaceae_C > Limnohabitans. The sequence goes on along the minus strand of CAIODK010000210.1, from coordinate 371 downwards.
CGGCATGTTTACCTATGACCCCGGTTTCTTGTCAACGGCTTCCTGCCAATCCGCAATTACCTACATCGACGGCGACAAAGGTGAATTGCTTTACCGCGGCTACCCGATCGAACAACTAGCGACAAATTGCGACTTTTTAGAAACCTGTCATTTACTGCTGTACGGCAACCTGCCAGACGTCGCTGCCAAAGCTGACTTCACCAAGCGCGTAACCAACCACACGATGGTCAACGACCAGATGCAGTTTTTCTTGCGTGGCTTTCGCCGTGATGCACACCCGATGGCGATCATGACCGGGCTTGTGGGTGCCTTGTCAGCTTTCTACCATGACAGCACTGACATCAACAACCCTGAGCACCGCGAAATTTCGG
>CAIODK010000209.1 GCA_903856995.1 uncultured Burkholderiales bacterium | reverse complement strand
GCCGTTGTCCGGCGGTGAACTTCAGGGTTGGCTGGATTCTTGAATTGCTGTGGCAGGAAGTATTTTTCCGGTTCAGCTTCGGCCATCTCGTCGGGCATGGCACCACCGCTATGCGCGGCAAGGCGTAAGGCTTTGGCTGTGATTTCGTCGCGACTCAACGTGTTGCCTGGGTCACCCTTGGGCTCATCGACACGGCCTTGCAACACGCGTCCATCGGTGGTGTGAACCGTTACCTTACCAATCCAGCGCTTCGGGTAAGCGGCGTCGACTTCGTCGTCCAAAACCATCTCCACTTTGTCGCGCAAGGCTTGCGTGATGTCATCTTTGAAGTATTGGTCAAATTCGCTCAAGCCTGCGTGCTCAAAACGCGCCACGAGAGCCAACACGGTGCCCATGCTGAACTTACTTTGGTGCACCGTGCTCGGATGCGTCACAGGCCCCAACACATCGATCGCACCTTGATGGACATGTGTGATGACCCGCGCTAAATCGGTGAGCTTGAGATGATGGTCTTTTATCACCTTCAGCAACGCATCGGCCGCGGGATGGGTGTGCCGGCAAGACGCGTGGTATTTGAACGACGTTTCTGCGGTCGCCCAGCGGGTACCTAAACCATCGGTGAGCTTGCGCACATCTGCATCCTGCGACATGCCGGCCGCCATCCCTTGTGCGCCTTCCAAAATATGTGCAGCGCCTGTGAAGTTGTCTTTGGCCAAATAAGCCGACATCAAACCCGTACCAGCGGCATGCGCGGTGTGCAACTGTTTGGAATCAGCACCCGTCCGCAAGAACTCCCACAAGCCTGCCGATTGCGTGCCTGCGGACCCAAAGGCGTGCTGCATCTGCGCGGCGTTGAGCCCCAACAAATGCCCCACACCCGCGGCAGCAGCCAAGGTGCCTGCTGTGCCTGTGGTGTGAAATACGCGGTAATGTGAACGGCCCAAAAACTCCCCCACACGAATACCCACCTCATAGCCGACCACTGCCGCAGTGATGAGGTCTGCCCCGCTGGCACCTATCGCTTGTGCCACGGCCAACACAGGAGGAAACACCACAGTGGCAGGGTGAAACACAGAGCCGTTGTGCACGTCGTCTTGTTCAGCCACGTGCGATGCGGCGGCATTGGCCATGGCAGCCAAATAGGGACTGCTGGTGCTGCGATTGGTGAACACCTCGCTCGGGCCAGACGAGGGGCCCATGGCCAAGGCAAACTTCGTCAGCGTCTCAACAGGTCGTGAGCCATGACCTGCGATAGCAGAGCCAAACCAATCGACCCATAGATCTTCGGTTTTTCGCAGCACATGGTCAGGGATATCAACAGTCTTCAAGTTCGCAGCGAACGCAGCGAGTGTGGCCGTGGCGCTGGGGGTCACGCGGGTAGACAGAGCACTCATCGCTGAACTCCAAGTTCTTTCAAAATGGCGTCGGTGTGTTCACCCACGCTCGGGATCGCCCCCATTCGGTACTCAAACGCGCTTTGTTTGCCGGGTGGCAACAAGGCAGGCAGATCGCCGACTGGAGAGTCAACAGTGGTCCATCGCTCACGCGCGTGCAGTTGCGGATGCGCCCAAAGATCAGCCATGGTGTTCATGCGCGCGTTGGCGATTTGCGCCATGTCCAAGCGTTCAATTACTTGGGCGGTAGTGAGCTCAGCAAAAGTATCGAGAATGATTTGTTGCAAATCGTTGCGGTGTGCGTTGCGCTGCGCATTGCTGTCAAAACGTGCGTCTGTGGCAAGCGCAGGCCGTTGCAAGACATGTTGGCAAAACTGCACCCACTCCCGCTCGTTTTGCAGACCTAACATCACCGTCCCGCCATCGCCTGCGCTGAAGGGGCCATACGGATAAATGGTGGCGTGCGCTGCTGCGCTTCGGGGAGGCGGCGATGCGTTCTCCATGGCGTAGTACATGGGATAGCCCATCCACTCACCCAAGGCTTCGAGCATGGACACATCGATGTGCGAGCCCTCGCCAGTTTTATCCCGCTGAATCAAGGCAGACAAGATGTTGGTATAGGCGTACATGCCAGCAGCGATGTCAGCGATGGAGTTACCGCTTTTACTGGGATGGTCTGGTGTGCCGGTGATGCTCAAGAAACCGGCCTCGCTTTGGATGAGTAAGTCATACGCTTTTTTATCGCGGTAAGGCCCGTCATTGCCATAGCCCGAAATATCACACACGATGAGACGCGGATGCTCGGCACGCAAAGTCGCCGCATCCAGCCCCATACGACCGGTCGCGCCAGGGGCTAGGTTTTGCACCAACACATCGGCTTTGGCGATGAGTTGTTTGAGCACGTCCAATTCTTGCGGATCTTTCAGGTCTAAGGCCAAACTTTCTTTCGACCGGTTGATCCACACAAAGTGAGAGGACAGGCCTTTGGCACGCTGGTCATACGCACGTGCAAAGTCGCCCGGTCCTGGGCGTTCGACCTTGATGACGCGCGCCCCCAAGTCTGCCAACTGACGGGTACAAAAAGGCGCAGCGACCGCATGTTCGAGCGATACCACGGTGATGTGGTCCAACGGTTTGACGGCGAGTTTTGTCATCAGAATGACCTCGGCAATCCAAGCAAATGCTCGGCAACGTAGGAATAGATCAGGTTGGTAGAGATGGGTGCGACTTGGTACAAACGCGTCTCACGGAATTTGCGCTCCACGTCGTACTCACATGCAAAGCCAAAGCCCCCGTGGGTTTGCAAGCAGACGTTGGCCGCTTCCCATGAAGCTTTGGCCGCCAGGTACTTGGCCATGTTGGCTTCGGCGCCGCAAGGCTGGCCGGCATCAAACAGGGTGCAGGCTTTGAAACGCATGAGGTTGGCGGCTTCGGTTTCGATGTAACTGTCGGCAATGGGGAATTGAATGCCTTGGTTCTGCCCTATTGCGCGACCAAACACATTGCGGTCGGTGGCGTAGCGGCGTGCGCGGTCGATGAACCAATACGCGTCGCCGATGCACTCTGCGGCAATTAAGGTGCGCTCAGCATTCAGGCCGTCCAAGATGTATTTGAAGCCCTTACCTTCTTCACCAATCAAATTCTCCGCAGGGATTTCTAGGTTGTCAAAAAACACCTCATTGGTTTCATGGTTCACCATGTTGCGAATGGGCTTGACTGTCATGCCGTTGCCGAGGGCTGTTTTCAAATCCACGATGAAGATGGACATGCCTTCGCTTTTACGCTTCACGTCAGCAAGTGGGGTGGTACGTGCCAGCAGAATCATCAAATCAGAATGCTGGATACGTGAAATCCAAACCTTCTGGCCGTTGACCACGTAGTGGTCGCCCTTTTTCACCGCCGTGGTTTTGAGTTGCGTGGTGTCAGTGCCCGTGGTGGGTTCGGTCACGGCCATCGCTTGCAGGCGCAATTCGCCTGTGGCGATCTTGGGCAAGTACAGCTCTTTTTGCAGCGTCGACCCATGGCGCAACAGCGTGCCCATGTTGTACATCTGGCCATGGCACGAGCCGGCGTTGCCGCCCGAGAAGTTGATTTCTTCCATGATGACCGAGGCTTCAGCCAACCCTAAGCCAGACCCACCGTACTCGGCGGGAATCAAGGCAGCAAGCCAGCCCGCTTCGGTGAGTGCATTGACAAATGTTTCGGGATAGCCTCTTTCGTCGTCAACTTTTTGCCAATACGTTGAATCAAAACTCCCGCACATGGCGCGCAGAGCTTCGCGCAGTTCTTGATGCGTATCAGGGGTAGGGATTTGGGTTTTCATCAATGTCTCAAAAAAAATTAAGCGAGCTCAACTGTGGCTTGCATGGTGAGCCAGCCCTCATGGTCTTGGGCCCACAGGCGCACCTGTTTGCCATCGGTCTCGGGTTGGCCGCACACACGCATGGTTCGATGGTCACCGCACTCAAACGTGGGCCTCAACGCTTTGAATTCAAAGCGTTGGATGGGGCGGTCTGTGTGGCGACGCACCAAGTCGACCAACCACGTGGCGATCAAGGGGCCGTGCACGATGAGGCCTGGATAGCCCTCTACTTCCGTCACATATTTGCGGTCATAGTGAATGCGGTGGCCATTGAAGGTGAGTGCCGAATATCGAAACAGCAGCACGTCATCGGGCGTCACATCGCGTGACCACAAGGCGTCGGTCGGGGCAGCCAGTGCGGTGGGCACCGGATCGCCCAGTTGCGCCGCAGGTCGGTACACGATGTCGTGCGCTTCGGTCAAGCACAAACCCTGCGCGTTGTGCACCTCGTGCTTGACGACGACGAACAGCAAGTCGCCCGTGCGGCCCGACTTGTGTGTGACCGATTCAATGGTGGACACGCGCTTGACGATGTCCCCCACCCGCAATGGGGCGTGCCACTGCAAACGCCCTCCCGCCCACATACGACGTGGAAACGGCACGGGTGGCAAAAAGCCACCCCGCTTGGCGTGGCCGTCTGGACCGATATCACGTTGACGGTGATGCGGCAGAAAAAATAACCAATGCCACAGCGGCGGCAGCTCTGTGCCTTGTTGCGCTAACGGGTCATCACGGTCGAGCGTGGCGCTCAGCGCATGCAGGGGTGCGGGGGTGATCAGGTCATCCAGGGTTTCGCTGCGGCCTTGCCACGTTTGCAAATGCGCGAGTGTGTGCGGGTCAAGGTGTGTGGTCATACATCAATCGATCGAAGCGCCAGAGGTTTTGACAATTTGAGACCAACGCGCGATGTCCTCGTTCAAAAGTTTTGCAAATTGTTCGGGCGTGGTGGGTGGCGCGAGCTCAACCCCCTGCAACTCCAGTTTGTCGCGCAGGTCTTTGGAAGCGAGGGCTTTGCCCATGCTCTCTTCTAATTTAGACAAGACCTCAGCAGGCACACCCGCGGGGGCGAACAAACCGATCCACAGCGTGCCGCTGTAGCCCGGCACGGCTTCTGCCAGAGCAGGCACATCCGGTAACGCAGGCGAGCGGCGCGCACTGCTCACAGCCAAAGGTTTGAGTTTGCCCGCCTTGATATGGGCCAGTGACGCAGGCACGCTGGCAAACACCAGTGGCAACTGCCCACCCAAGACATCGTTCAATGCAGGCGCCACACCTTTGTAGGGCACGTGCTGCAAGTCAATGCCAGCCATGGTGTTGAGCATCTCGCCCAGCAAATGGTTCAGCGTGCCGTTACCGGCTGATGCGTATTGGTAATGCCCGGGCTTTTGTTTCGCCAAGGCAATGAGCTCTTTCATCGAATTGGGGGCAAAGTCGGGATGGGCCAAAAGCACATTTGGAACCGAACCAATCAAGGCCACGGGCTTGAAGTCTTTGACTGGATCGAAGCCCGGGTTCTTGTAGAGCGCTGGGTTAATGGCTTGGCTGCTGCTGATCGTCATCAATAGGGTGTAGCCATCTTTGTTGGACTTACCCACGAACTGGGTCCCGATGTTGCCGCCAGCGCCGGGCCGGTTCTCGACCGCGACGGGTGAGCCCAACACCTCAGAAAGTTTTTGGCTGACGACGCGTCCCACAATGTCATTCGTGCCGCCCGCTGTTTGTGGCACCACCATCAAGATGGGTCGACTGGGATAGCTGGATTGCGCCATCACGCTGCTAACGCACACCACACTGTAAGACAGCGCACACACTGCCAAACGGCGCATCCTCAACGAAAGTTTGAACATGGGTTGATCTCCAATACAAGTCTGCAGATCTTCAACCTTTTAGCAACGCACAGTGCAGCAGCGTGTCCCCGTAGAGACAAAGGTTCAGGCGATCAAACCGTGCAAGACCTCGGTGGCTATGTGTTGGTCCAAGTAATCGGCCAAGCCTTCAAACACCGTCTCTAGCGTGGGTGTTTGCGCACCAAACAAGGCTTGCAACACCGCAGGGTCTTCAAACAAACCGTGCAGGTAAGAGCCCATCACGTTGCCGGCCTCGTTCTGCCACGCGAGGCCCGGCATCACTTCATGCGCGATCTGCCCTGCAGCGGCCATGGCAGCGTGCGCCTGTGTTTGGCCGTGGTGAATTTCGTAGCCGCTGGCAGGCACGCGCGACAACGCGGACCAGGCGCCGCGTACCGCACCAAACGTCGCGGCGGTGCGGCGCACGGTTTTGTCAGCGGCGAATTGCGTGACCACGGGTAACAGACCTAAACCGGCCGCATTGCCATCGATGCCGTGGGTGTCAATCAACGCCTCACCCAACATCTGCAACCCGCCGCAGATTCCCAATACGGCGCCGCCCCGTTCGGCGTGTTTGGCAATTGCGGCATCTAGGGCCTGCGAGCGCAGCCAAGCCAAGTCGCTGCTGGTGTGCTTGGAGCCGGGGAGGATGACCCAATCGTTCGTCTGCAAACCCGCCAAGTCTGCAGGGCTGCGCGCCCAAAGCAAGCGCACGCCGGGGACATTTTTGAGCGGTTGAAACTCATCGAGATTGCTGATGCGTGGGTAGGCCACCACAGCCACCGTTTGGGTCACCACGCCTGTGGCACGGCTGCGGTCATCAAACACGCCGTCTTCTTCAGGCAAGCCGTGTTGCCACCACATGGGCAGCACCGCCACGGTGGGCACACCTGTCAGCGTTTGCAGCATCTCTGGCGCAGGCGCCAACAAGGAGGCATCGCCTCGAAATTTATTCAACACAAAACCACTGATTCGCGCTTGGTCTTCGGCTGGCAGTAAAGCCCATGTGCCGTACAAATGCGCGAACGCCCCGCCTTTGTCGATGTCAGTCACCAGCAAGCAGCGGGCGTCTGCGTGGCGTGCCACACGCAGGTTGACGATGTCGCTGGCCATGAGGTTGATCTCTGCGGGCGAACCGGCGCCTTCAATCACCACCACATCGTTTTCGGCGCGCAGGGCATCGAGCGAAGCAGCAATTTGAGGCCACACTTTTTCGCTGCGACCGCGCCAAGGCGTTTGGGTGAGCTCGTGGTTGACTTCGCCCAACAACACCACTTGGCTGTGCGTGTCTGCCTCAGGCTTCAGGAGTAAAGGGTTCATGCGCACATCAGGCTCAGCTTTGGCGGCCAGCGCTTGAAAGTATTGGGCAGAGCCCACTTCGCCGAGGCCATTGTGTGAAGCGACAACCCTGGCGTTGTTGCTCATGTTCTGCGCTTTGAACGGGGCGACCTTGAAACCTTGACGCGCATACCAACGGCACAGCGCCGTGGTGAGCCAGCTCTTGCCAGCGCCACTGGAGGTGCCCAACACCATCACACACTTGGCCGTCATGGCGTGGGCAATAGCTTAGGCACCGCCACCCACTGACCATCCAGCGAATGAATGGCAATGCGCATGTCAAACACGGCCTCTACCGCTCGGTGTGTGGCGGCATCGGTACATGCACCTTGGTGCACCACGCGTCCTGCTTGCATGACCACCATGTCGTCGGCATGCAAGGCCATGCCCACTTCGTGCAAGACGCTGATCACCGTGGTGCCTTGTGACGTGAGGCAACGCACTTGCTCAAGCCAATCCACTTGGTGTGGCGGGTCAAGGTTTGCCAATGGTTCGTCCATCAACATCACTTGCGCTTGCACCGCCATGGCGCGAGATAGCAACACGCGTTGACGCTCACCGCCAGAGAGTTGGCCTAAGGAACGCTCGCGCCAATCCCAAGCCTGTGTGGCTTGCAGCGCAGTTTCAACCACCGCATGGTCGTGCGCATTGGGTGCAGCCAACCAATCTTGGTGAGGCATGCGCCCGAGCATGACCACGTCCCACACGCGCAAGTCATCGGACGCAGATTCGTTTTGACCCAACCACGACAGCTGCTGTGCACGTTGTTTGCGGTCCATCGCCATGAGCTCTTGGTCAAACAAAAAGATGCGGCCAGTCACGGGCAGCAAACCTGCCAAAGCTTTGAGCAACGTGGATTTACCTGCGCCGTTGGGGCCGACGATGCTGGTCCAGCGGCCCGACACAAATGAAATATCGATGCCGTGCAACACCTCTTGCCCCGCAAGAGACACATGCACATCGCGTACGCGCAGGGCCATGGTGGGTAGATTCATCGCACAGCCCCCGCGCGTTGACTTGCGTGCGTCATTTGGCTGCGGTACATCAGCCACAGCAAGTAGCCACCACCCAAAACAGCTGTCAGCACACCCACAGGCATTTCTTGTGGTGACAGCAACATGCGCGCCAACAAGTCAGCCGCCAAAAGCAACGCGCCGCCCATCAACGTGGACAACAACACAATCCAGTTGTGTTTGGCCTTCACCAGCGAGCGCACAAGGTGCGGCGCAGCCAACCCCACAAACGCCACCAAACCTGTTTGCGCTACCGCAGTGCCTGTAGCCAAAGCCAACACGCACACCAACGCGACACGCACAGGTGCGAGTGGCAAGCCCAAACTCAAGGCGGTGGCGTCACCCAATGTCAAGGCATCCAACACACGGCTCAAAACAAACGACAAGACCACGCACACCAGCAACACGCCCAACATCAACACGCAAGCGTTCCAGCCAATGAAGCTGGTCGAACCCAATAAAAATCCTTGCATGCCCTGCAACACATCGGGGCGCATGAGGGTGATGAGCGACGCCACCGCCCCCAGCACCACACCCACAATCACACCCGCCAACAACAGACGCAAGGTGTGCTGCACACCACGCGCCAACACCAGCGTGAGCAGCACAGCCAACACAGCGCCCACAAACGCTGCGCCCGTCAAACCCAAGCGGGCCAAGAATTCGGTCGCAAACGGATTGCCTCCAAACAGTGCCAAGGCCACCGCCACACCCAGCGATGCGCCCGATGCACTGCCCAGCAAATACGGGTCAGCCAAGGGGTTGCGAAACAAGCCTTGTGCCAATGCACCGGCCAAGCCCAACAACGCACCCGCCGCACAAGCGCCCACGCTGCGAGGCAAACGAATGTCCCACACGATTTGCCAAGCAATGTCGTCTTGGCGCGCATTGAGCCAGCTTTCAAGCCCTGTGCTGCCGACGGCGCTGCCCAGCGCAATGCCGAGGACACACAAAACAAACAAACTAAGAGCCACCCACAGCGGCGACCAACGCGCTCCGTGATTCGTCATGGCTTCCCTTTCGGTTGATCGACGGCTTTGTCTATCAAACACTTGGCCATCAAGCGTGCGGCCTCGGCCATGCGCGGGCCTGCACGCACCAGCACATCAGACTCTTCCGACTTGAAATGACACACACGCTGCGTGCGCATGGCACGCATGTTTTGCCAACCGGGGCGTGTGCTCATGTCGGCGTAGTTGCTATCGCCGACCATGATGATGTCAGGCTGCGCACGCACCACATACTCAGGATTGATTTTGGGGAACGGCCCAAGCGATGCAGGCAAGATGTTGCGCGCGCCCAAGCGTTGCAATGTCTCGCCAATGAACGATGACTCGCTGGCACCATACGGCGCACGGCTCACCTCAAAATACACGCGCTGGCCTTTGGCCTGCGCAGGAATAGATTGCGCCGCAGCATTCACGGCTGCATCGATGTGTCGCCATACGCGGTCACTCTCTTGCACAGGCACATCCAAAGCTTGCGCCACGAGGTGCATGACACGCTGCACATCCGCGTGCGAACGTGGTTCAAAAGTCAAGACGTTGAGCCCCAAGGCCTGCAAGCGTTCGGCCCCACGCGCTGAGGTGGCCATCAACACCAAGTCGGGTTTGGCAGCTACCACGCTCTCAATGTTCGGGTCAATGCCGCCGCCCATGCGCGGTAGCTTGGCGAGGCTTTCGGGCCAATTGGAATAACGGTCGACACCCACCAACTTTTGGCACTGCCCCAATGCACACACCGTCTCGGTGAGCGAAGGCAACAGGCTGACGATGCGTTGGGGTGGTTTGGCAATGGTCACCTCTATCTGGCGGTCATCACGCAACACCACAGCTTGCGCCAGGCTGCTGGTCAGCAACAAGGCTGATAACACCATGATGCGTCTAAGCATAGGCCGCCTCCCAGCGTTTGATGATCTGGTGCATCTGCGCCACGCCATCCGTCAACGCAGCGGGCCCGGGCTGCAAGATGTCAGCCGACTTAATTTCAAACACCTGGTGGTTGCGCACCGCTGGCACGTCTTGCCAGCCTTCCCGTGCAGCCACTTTTTCGGGCCGAAACTTCTTGCCGCACCACGAGCCAATGATGATGT
>CAIODK010000208.1 GCA_903856995.1 uncultured Burkholderiales bacterium | reverse complement strand
CTGAACCACTGCTGGTTGTGATTGCCCAGAGGCGGAAGCGCCCATGTTCAAAATGGAGCGCAACACGTCCAAGAACATGTAGCTAATGATGAACAACAAGTAACACATCAACGGCGCGAGCAAACCCATGATGACGAAGATGAAACCAATGAGGCCAGCCATGCCGCCCATCAAGATTTCGTAGGGCTCGCCGAATGATTGCCACAAGGAGTTCAACAGCAGGATTGAACCAATGGCTGGGAAAAGTCCGAAAAATACTTTGTTGGCGCGAAGGTAAATTTTGTTGGTCAAGATCAAGATGGCGATGGCATCAATGCCAGCGGAAGAGGACGGCTGTACATACGTGGTGATGAGCGCGGGGTTGAGCGTCAGCCAGACGGTGTAGACCAGCACCAAGCTCACTGCTAAACCAATGAAGAACGGTTGTAGGGCACTGAGCTTCACAGACAAATAAGCCCCCACCAACAGTGCGACGATGGCGCCTAAACTGTTTAGAACGGTCACGATGTCCAAGTATTCTTGGTTCGCAATCGAGGAGGGGTTGTTTTGCAGCGTGCTTTGACAAGCGTTTTGAAGCTTGCTACCGATGTAGTAGCAAATCACCAGCGAAAAAATCCAAACAAAGCCGCCTAAAAAAATCTGAAGCGAGTCCACTTTGATCGCAATGACCAAGGCAATCAACGCGCCCACCAATGCGGCAACAGGCGTTGCGATGCTGGCGACGGTGTTGAAGAAGGCTTCAACTTTTTCAAACAAACTGGCCGTCAGCGCCGAGCGAAGTTTGTGCAATAGGGCATCAATTGCTTTGTTGCATGAAAGCATGAGATTCATAACGACTCCGTTGAATAAGATCAACGGACATATTAATTTTTATTTACAAATATTCCTACCCAGTTTGCGCATTGAAATTTAGGTGTTTGCACTTAGCGCAAGTTGCAGTTGCCATCGATTGAAACTAAGACAACGTTGTTGGTTTGGGATCGAAAACTAAAGCGGCCGGTAAATTTACTCACGCGTAAATCGTAGCGAATAGGTTGCGCGTAGGCATCGGAGTCATCTGCGTACCAAGCGTTCCATTGAGCAGCGTCAGACTCGTCATGCAATACTTGCTTGTGAGCATCAAAACCCTGAACACCTGAGAGATTGCTTTTGTTGATGAGGCTTAAATATTGACCGTTGCTAGGGGTAACAAGGGTGAGGTCCTCAATGAACACCGTCGTACGATTGTCCGCGCGCATGTCGTACAACAAACCTTGGCACGCGTGCACATCCTCATCCGCGTTGGCAAACGACGCGGGCGCATACAAAATGAAAGTCGCCAAAATGCCAGCCCATGTCAACAGATGTGAAGGCGGCCTCGTCAAATTTATATAAATATGCATATCTAGTTCCATGACTAAATAACAAAAGAAAACCACCAGATGGTTATCAAATAAAGAGTCAGAAGCGTACTGTGGAAAAACACGTGAAGGTTTGCGCTATGTCACTGCGCATTTAAATTTAGGTGTTTGCACTTAGCGCAAGCAGCTGCGTCAATTAGGGGCGCAGATGAGCGGCACCAAATTTCAAGACTAAAGACGAGTTGAATTAAATACGGATTTCAAAGAGGACTCATATTGCGCCGCAAGTTTAAGCAAGGCCTTCATCCGACTGTTGCTGTCGTTTTCAATCTTGGTTTTGTCCTGAGTCATCATCGCAATCGCTTCGAGCACAGCGCTGCCAAACTCGTTGAACGAGACGCCACATGCGTCGGTCAAGTCGCAGAGGTAACCGCGTTTGTACATTTGCCTGGCAGATTGGCCCTCCAAAATGGCTGGAGCCAAGATCAATCGGAAGGGGAAGTGCTGTTTGAAAAGCGCCGTGTCTGACATCTGGTCGCTGTGCACACGGGTGGGGCTTAGCAAGAGCTTGGGCGGGGTGTGAATGGTCGATTCAAAGACCCATCGGAAGCGTTCCAAAAAGTCAGAGGTGGCGTTCAACTCGATCTCTGAGACTGAGGTGGGGACAATCACCAAGTCGTATTCGAACAAGAGTTCTGCCGTCATAGAGTCGCTCCACGTTAGATCGGAGATGACGATGTCATTGGTGTAGCAAAGTCGACGCAGTTTTTGCTTGGCCACGTTCACAGGACGCGTGCCTCCGATTTCTAGCGGCAGTGGCTCGTGATGGATGTCGATGCCAATGGGTGGGGCACCTTCGAGCCACTTACTGGAAGATCCATGCAAATCGAAATCAAGCAAAGCTACCTTTTTGCCTTGTCTGCACAAGTAAGCGGCAAGGTTGGCAGATACGGTGCTTTTGCCCACGCCGCCTTTTTGGCTGGTGATCAAAATTTTGAATTCAGCCATGCTGGCTCCTCGCATCAAGGTGAACAAACGGTTGTGCGTAAGCGGCATTCAACAGGTTTTCGCGCTGTACACGAATCCACTGCATCGGGCTCATGTTGTGATGCGACATGAACAACAGATGCAGCTCTTCGTTAGACATGTGTGAACGTTGAACCAATACGCTCCAACCAATCGGTTGGTGTAGATGCGTTGATAGCCACGGGCAAAGCTCGTCTAATTTTTGCTTTTCATTTGCGCGCACCCTGTCGAGCAGCGATAGAACGGGGGACATGCTTGAACTTTCTAGTGTGAAGTTTGGATGCTAGGTCTGCCAAGCCAGCATGTGAATACGCCACAGAGCGTATGCAAAATATATAAATAACCCAAAAGTTCAAGAAGTCTGCGGGATTGAATTAAAAGTGTGGCCCGAGATTGATAAATTCCATTCTTCATCTCAGTAACCCTAACGCTTTCGAAAACAGCCGACGACGCACTCTCACACAGTTGGATTGCACAGACTAGCTGGCGCTGGGTTCAAACGCAGGCCGGTTGTTCTCGTGCAAAACCTTAAGTTAAGGTTTTGACAATGTTTGCCGCTCAAAACGGCTAAAGATTGCCACTTTAAATTTGTATTGATGCTTATCTATAGTAAGTTCACATTTAAGAGTGACTTCTGAAAAGGCATGTTTCTTGCATTAGTTCATGCAGTATTAATACAACACAAGTGCTAGGAGAGAAACCATGTCTATCAGCAGCGTCTCAAGCCAAAACGCATATG
>CAIODK010000207.1 GCA_903856995.1 uncultured Burkholderiales bacterium | reverse complement strand
TGGAAGACTTCCATGGGAAAGCGTGTACGGCCATCGAAGTTGCCACCATAGTGGTCGGCGCGGTGGTTGGCCACGGGGGACAAGAATTGGTGCAGCAAATAGCCGTGCGCACCATGCAACTCGATGGCATCAATGCCCATGGCATCGGCGCGTTCAGCCGCTTTGACAAACGCATGTTTGATGTCTTCCAAGCCTTGGGGGCTGAGCTCATGTGGCGCTGCTTCTTGTGCTAAATGTGCGATGGCTGAGGGGGCTTCAGTTTCCCAGCCGCCTTGAGCCGGCGTGAGCAATTGACCGCCTTGCCAAGGCAGCGCGCTGGATGCTTTGCGACCTGCGTGAGCCAGTTGGATACACACAGGCACAGCAGGTGCTAACTTGCGGGCACGACCCAGTGTGTCGCTCAAGGCGGCAGCGGTGGCGTCGTCCCACAAGCCCAAACACATCGGCGTGATGCGACCTTGGGGGGTGACTGCGGTGGCTTCAATGATGAACATGGCGGCGCCGCTGTTGAGCAAACTGCCCCAATGCATCAAGTGCCAGTCCGTGGCTTGACCGTTGTTGGCGGAGTATTGGCACATGGGTGCCACGATGGCGCGGTTGGCCAGGGTCAGAGGCCCGCGTGGCGAGGTGAGGGTAAATTCAGAAAACAGGTGGCTCACGGGTACTCCAAAAACAAAAAAAGCCTGCAACTCAGGCAGGCATCCATCGTAAGCACGGTTGCGTCAAATGCATGGCATTTGGGAGACACGTGGACTTATCGGCGTTTGATGCCGATGTTGACGGGTTTGGACTTGTCCAATTTGGCATCTTCAGCTTGCACTTTTTCTTCGAAGCTGGTCAGTCGGTTGTTCAGTGCATCCACGTCATGCTTGATACCTGCGAGGCGACCATGAAACGCATCGTTGATCTGTCCATGTACGAGATTGGGCGCCGGTTGTGTTCGAGCGGGCGTTAAGGCGGCGCGAAAGCCGGACGCTGGTTGAGCAGTGGGCGTGGCGGTGGGTTGGCTACCCGAGCCCGTGAGGAAGTCAACTTTATTGCGGGTCAGAGTGCCAGAAGGTGCTTGCGCCAAATGGTCTTGAATTTTCTCGTTGCCAATGCCTTGGCGGTTGGTGCCAAGAGGGGCATCACGGGAAATGGCCTGCTGATTTAGCGTTGGTGCATCAGTGGGGATGGTCGGGTGGTTGGTCTCAAGCGTGTCTGTTGGTATCGGGGCTGTGTGCTGAACCCCAAATCTCTCAGACCCGTGGTTGTCTGGCGACTTGGCATCATCACCCATACCGAGATGGTTTGTGCTGCCCGACTCGCTGACGGCGACTGTCTGGTGGCGGGGCTGGTTGTCGGTTGGGATCCGTTGTAGGTTGTCCGAGATCGACTCAGTCGGAATGTCTTGGTGATTCGCGCCCATCGCTTTGCCAGCGCTGACGTTTTGTTGGTTTGTGGAAAACGTGTCAGTGGGGACACCGGGCCGATGGTCTTGAATACCTTTGCCGCCTTCAATTTGCTGCTTGTTTGCAGCGATTCCATCGGCGGGCACGTTTTGCACGTTGGGCGCAACACCTTTTTCATGGCCTAGCGACTGGATATTGCCTGATACGGTTGTGCTCTCGATGAGCTGCTCATTGGCATTCAGGCCATCCGTGGGAATGTTTTGTACGTTCGACGACGGGCCCTGGTCATCATGAATGACTTGGTGGTTTTTGGCCTCTGTATTGCCATCAATTTTTTGGATGTTCGCGCTGTCGGCAGCATCATCCGGTGCAAAGTACGGCGTGTGTTCTGCCAACGCTGCGGCAAGCGCTTTTTCTGCTTCTAAAGCTGCCAACGCCTTTTCTTCGAAGGCGTGTTTACGCGCTTCGGTTTCTTCCTCATGAGAGGTAACTTTGTTGTGTGGTGTTTTGGCGTTGCCCGAGTGTTCGGAAACCGACACGCTGTGCTCTGTGCCACTTCTGACTAAGTTTGGAAAGTCGTCGTCATTCATAGTGTCTGAAAGCGCGCTATCGAGTCAGGACGGTAAACATATACCGATGGTGCCCGGGGCCGGAATCGAACCGGCACGCCTCGCGGCGGGGGATTTTGAGTCCCCTGCGTCTACCAATTTCACCACCCGGGCACGGGAGAGAAGAGCGTGATTATGGCACATATTTTTCATGGTTTTTGAAAGTTGTGAACAGACAGCACAGTGAGCGCCTTAGCCCCACGTGTTGACGTTGGTGCCGCGTCCCAGCATGGCTAAAACACTGGATTGCTGGGCTTTGATGCTGGCCTGAGCCAAGGCTGCAGCCGTTTGTTGTGCGGGCGTGGCCTTGCTTTTCGACGCGGTTACTGGTCCGCTTGTAGGCGGTGCAGTATTTTTCCCGCTTTTACCTTGCATGTCTAAGGCTGCTTTTTGTGCGCCTGACAAATCCTCATTGCGGAGGGCTTGATACAAACGTCCGAGTGGGCTGGTGTTATTGGCCGCCATAGGAGGCATGCCAGAAGATGCGTAGGCTTTTTGAGCCGAGGCCATGTCGCCGGACTTGAGGGCAGCAAACATGTTATTCATGTTTTGCTGCTTTTTCTGAAGTCCGTTGGCGTAGGTGCTTTGTCCAATGGTGTTAACTGTCATTTTTTCCCTCAATCTCAGGTTGATTGAAGATAAGCAATAAGCAGACCGCATCAAATTTGGCGCGGGTTTGAGTCACAAATGGCAAATCATTGCCGCTTTGCGCGAACCATAAAAAAATCCCCATGTCTTACGACAAGGGGATTCCACGTTAAAAACCAGTGACCGGATGCGGGGTCTGGGCTCTTTGATCAGTGTTGATGCTGCATCGGCATGTCTTGCCCCGCACTTGGGCCATTGCCCAGAAGTGTCGGATCCAGCATGCCAGCAATCATGGCGATGTGGCCAAACACCAAGAACAGTGCCACACAGATGGCGTGCACTTTTCTTTTGTCGTCATCGCTGCTGCGTGCATTGACCCATCCCAATTCTTGCAGCGCAATGTAGATGAGCGGCAATCCCCCGATCAAATAGCACCCAACCGCGATGACATCGATGGCAGTGCGCCATTCGCCGGCTTGTGTAATGGGGATGACGGCGTTGGTGATCAAATAAATGATGACACCCACGAAATACAGACCCACGGTGATGCCGGCTGCGCGACTCAGGCTGTGGACCCAACCGGTGTAGTGGCGCGTGAAAAGCAGGTACAGCTCTGTGATGGCGAGGGTTTCGGCCAGCACCACGGGAATAGCCATAAAAATCAACAAGTTCCAAGGCTGGTTGACCGCCAGCAGCTCCATGTAATGTGTCATGTTCATCGTTTTCTCCAATTAAAAATAGCTCGCCCTGTTCGGGCAAAAAAGGTTTACGCGGCGATGAAAGGCTTAGGTGGCTTGAATTGTTGATTCGGGTAGTTGTGAAGGGTCAGCATGTCAACCGTCGGGTTAATCAATGCTGTTTCGCTGAGCTGTAGGGCCGTGGTGTCAGGGCTGAATGCCGCAAGCCCTAGGCAGCAAAGGTGTGCGCCTACATCGCATTTCACCGCGACGTCGCTGGCTGAGGCGGGCTCTTGGCAGCGATGTTCTGTGTGCGCCGTGAGTTCCGTTGTGGGGTCGGTTCGTGTGACATCCATTGGCATCACGGCGGCATGAAACATGCTGCAGAGCAAACCCAAACAGATAAGAACGCAAAACTTTCGCATGGTTCGATTTTAAGCCGTTGGCTGGCTGCGCGGTCGCTTTAAATGGCGCTTGAGCCATGGCAACTTATGGCACAGTGTGGGGTTATGAATTCTCAAATAATGTATCGATCGATTGAAGATGTCATTGGTAAGACGCCCTTGGTTGCTTTGCAGCGCTTGGGTGCAACCGAAAACGCCAAGCGTGGCAACGTCATCTTGGGCAAGCTCGAAGGCAATAACCCAGCCGGTTCGGTGAAAGACCGTCCTGCCTTGTCGATGATTCAACGCGCCCAAGAGCGCGGGGATATCAAGCCGGGTGACACCTTGATTGAAGCCACCTCTGGCAACACCGGCATCGCTTTGGCGATGGCAGCGGCCATCAAGGGCTATCGCATGGTGCTCATCATGCCGGAGGACTTGTCCATAGAACGCGCACAAACCATGAAAGCGTTTGGTGCTGAGCTGATTTTGACGCCCAAGAGTGGCGGTATGGAGTACGCCCGCGACTTGGCCGAGCGCATGGCCAACGAAGGCAAAGGCCGCGTGCTGGACCAATTTGCCAATGAAGACAACCCCCGCATTCACTACGAAACTACGGGCCCAGAGCTGTGGGATGACACGCATGGCCGCATCACCCATTTCGTGAGTGCCATGGGCACGACGGGGACCATCACGGGGGTATCGCGTTATTTGAAAGAGAAGAACCCAGCGGTGCGCATCATCGGTGCGCAACCTTCTGAAGGTTCGCGCATCCCTGGTATTCGCAAATGGCCGCAGGCTTATTTGCCCAAAATTTATGACGCGCGCAACGTGGATGAGTTGGTCTACGTGAGCCAAGATGATGCCGAAGAGATGTGTCGTCGTTTGGCGCGTGAAGAGGGGATCTTTGCGGGTATTTCTGCTGCGGGCGCTTGTTGGGTGGCGATGCAAATCGCACAGCAAGTAGAGAACGCCACCATCGCCTTCATCGTCTGCGACCGCGGTGATCGTTACTTGTCGACGGGGGTGTTCCCAGCATGAACATCGATCTAGAACTGGACACGCGCGGACTGAACTGTCCGCTGCCGATTTTGAAAGCCAAGAAAGCACTGGCCGGGATGGCGAGCGGTCAGGTGCTCAAGGTCTTGTCTACCGACACGGGTTCCGTGCGGGACTTCGCCGCGTTCGCCAAACAAACAGGGAATGAATTGGTGTCGCAAACCACTGAGGGTAGCGACTTCATTCACATCCTCAAGCGACGTTGAGGTGTTTGAGGTAGTCGCGGAACTCCGCACCTACTTCGGGGTGCTGCAACGCTAACTCGACGGTGGCTTGCAAAAAGCCTTGCTTGCTGCCGCAGTCATAGCGCTTGCCTTCATAAGAGAAGGCCAAGACTTTTTCGGTTGCCAGCAAGCCCGCAATACCGTCGGTGAGTTGAATCTCGCCTTGCACACCACGGCCTCCGGCGCGGATGCGGTCAAACACAGCGGGGGTCAAGATGTAGCGGCCAGCCACGGTGATGCGCGAGGGCGCTACTTCGGCCTTGGGCTTCTCGACCATTTTTTGGATGTCGATCAACCCATTGCCAATGTCTTTGCCTGCCACCACGCCGTAGCGGTGCACATGCTCTAGCGGCACTTCTTGCACGGCCAGCACCGATGACTGGGTGCGCGCAAACACCTCGGTCATTTGCTTGAGCACGCCGGGGCCGCCGGTTTTGCCACGCATCAAGTCATCGGCCAGCAAGACCGCGAAGGGTTCGTCGCCGACCAAATGCTCGGCACACAACACCGCGTGGCCTAAGCCCAGCGCGCGAGCTTGGCGCACATAAGAGCAGATCATGTCTTCTGGTTGCACGCTGTGCAGCACTTCGAGCAAGGCAGTTTTGCCAGCGGCTTCGAGTTCTGTCTCGAGTTCGTAGGCCGTGTCAAAGTGATCTTCGATCGCACGTTTGCTTCGGCCCGTCACAAAGATCATGTGGCGAATGCCAGCCTCGTAAGCTTCTTCAACTGCGTATTGGATGAGCGGCTTGTCCACCACGGGCAGCATTTCTTTGGGGCTGGCCTTGGTGGCGGGTAAGAAGCGTGTGCCCATGCCCGCAACGGGGAAGACGGCTTTGGTGAGAACGTTTTTCATTTATTTGAGAAGTTTGTTTTGCCCAAGTCTACCGATGATTTATGACGCTAATCTGGCCAGCTGTTCTTGCACCTTCGCCACGGTCGCGGTGAAATCCGCGACGCGTTTGCGCTCTTGCTCCAGCACGGTGGCTGGCGCTTTGGCGACAAACGCTTCGTTGCTCAGTTTGGTGTTGGCTCTGTTGATCTCGTGCAGCAAGCGGTCGACTTCTTTGCTCAAACGGATTTTCTCTGCTGCCACGTCCACCTCGATGAACAAACACACACGCAACTCGCCCACCACTGCCACAGGTGCTGCTTGTGCGGCGGCGGACCAGGCTGCTTCGTTGTCGAACACTTTGACTTCGCTGAGTTTGGCCAGCGCTTGCAACACAGGCGCGACGCCTTGCATGAAAGCCAGCTCTTCGGCGTTGCCTGCCAGCGCAAACAACGGCATGCGGGTGGCGGGTGACACAGCCATCTCGCCGCGCAAATTGCGGCAAGCGTCAACCAACGACTTCACGCGTGCCACGTGGGCTTCCGCCGCTTCGTCGATGCGTTCAGGCTGGCTCACGGGGTAGTTGGAGATGCTGATAGATGCTGCTTTGTCGTCGGCAGAGATGCGACCTGCGACCAAGGCGACCGTTTGCCACAGCTCTTCAGTGATGAAGGGCGTGATGGGGTGGGCCAAGCGCAGGATGGTCTCCAGCGTGCGAATCAGGGTGCGGCGTGTCGCACGTTTTTGGGATTCATCACCGGTGTTGATCTGCACCTTGGCGATTTCCAAATACCAATCGCAGAACTCGTTCCACACGAAGTCGTAGATCGTGTTGGCCACGTTGTCGAGGCGGTACTCGGCAAAGCCCTTGGCCACTTCGGCTTCAACACGTTGCAGCTTCGACACGATCCAACGGTCGGCTTGGCTGAACTTTAGGTAGCCATGAGCTGGGCCACCCACCACACACTCGGCTTTGGTGTGCTCTTTGAGGCCGCAGTCTTGACCTTCGCAGTTCATCAACACAAAGCGTGAGGCGTTCCACACCTTGTTACAGAAGTTGCGGTAGCCCTCGCAGCGCTTGCTGTCAAAGTTGATGCTGCGGCCCAATGAGGCGAGTGCAGCAAACGTGAAGCGCAGCGCGTCAGCGCCATAGGCAGGAATACCTTCAGGGAATTCTTTTTCTGTTTGCTTGCGTACCTTGGGCGCAGTCTCGGGCTTGCGCAAACCTTGGGTGCGTTTGTCGAGCAGCGGCTCCAGCGTGATGCCGTCAATCAAATCGACTGGGTCGAGCACGTTGCCTTCGGATTTGCTCATCTTCTTGCCTTGTGCGTCGAGCACCAGGCCGTGGATGTACACATGTTTGAAAGGCACGCGACCCGTGAAGTGGGTCGTCATCATGATCATCCGGGCGACCCAGAAGAAGATGATGTCGTAGCCCGTGACCAGTACGCTGCTTGGCAAGTACAGGTCATAGTCAGGTGTTTTTTCAGGCCAGCCCATGGTGCTGAACGGCACGAGTGCCGACGAGTACCAAGTGTCCAACACGTCTTCGTCGCGCTTTAGCGTTTTGCCCGGGGCCTTGGCCTGTGCCTCAGCCTCATCGCGTGCCACATACACCTTGCCGTCTTCGTCATACCACGCTGGGATCTGATGGCCCCACCACAGCTGGCGTGAGATGCACCAGTCTTGGATGTTGTTCATCCACTGGTTGTAGGTGTTGACCCAGTTTTCGGGCACAAATTTCACCTCACCCGACTGCACCGCGTCGATGGCTTTTTGCGCGATGCTCTTGCCGGTGGCGTCGATGGGGCTGACTTTGTTCATGGCCACAAACCATTGGTCGGTCAGCATGGGCTCGATCACTTGGCCGGTGCGGGCGCAGCGGGGCACCATGAGTTTGTGCTTCTTCACTTCGACCAAAGCGCCTGCGGCTTCGAGGTCGGCGACCACGGCCTTGCGGGCCACAAAGCGATCGAGGCCACGGTATTTTTCGGGGGCGTTGTGGTTGATGGTCGCGTCCAGGTTCAGCACGCAAATGATCGGCAGCTTGTGGCGCTGGCCCACGGCGTAGTCGTTGGTGTCGTGTGCAGGCGTGACCTTCACCACGCCCGTGCCGAAGGCCTTGTCCACGTAGTCGTCCGCGATCACGGGGATGGTGCGGCCACACAGAGGCAGGTTGACTTGTTTGCCGATCAGGGCGCTGTAGCGTTCGTCTTCGGGGTGCACCATCACAGCCACGTCGCCCAGCAGGGTTTCGGGGCGGGTGGTGGCCACAGTCAATGAACCGATGCCTGCAGTCGCAAGGCTGCCATCCGTGTCGACCAAGTCATAGCGGATGTGCCACATCGAGCCGTCTTCTTCTTCGCTCTCGACTTCAAGGTCAGACACTG
>CAIODK010000206.1 GCA_903856995.1 uncultured Burkholderiales bacterium | reverse complement strand
GCTGCCGCATAGGCTTCGTCTGTGTTGGCGTTCACATTTCCACCAGCCAGTGGTGCGGCATCTTTGAATGTGTTGCCCACGTACTCATAGCGCAGATAACCCACGTCATAAGCAATGCCAGCGGCTTCGAACTTGTAGCCACCGTACAAATCCAACTCCACTGGGCCCTTGGCTTCTTTGCCACTAATACCCAGTGCGCCGTCTTTGATCCACTTGATAGTCGAACCCCAAGCGCCCAAATAGAAACCATTGGCATTGGCGTAGTCAACACCGCCTTGCAAAGCTGCGTCGCCCTTGGTTTGTGCGATGCCGCGGTAACGGTATTGGCTCACAACGCCCACGTTGTAAGTGACTTCTGGAACTTCAGGCGCGGCTGGTGCAGTTTGCGCAAAAGCGGCAGAAGAGGTGGCCAAGATGGCCAACAGGATTTTGGACTTGAGTTTCATAAGTTTTCTCCGTTGAAAAATTAAAAGGGGATACACCTACTTAGCAGGGTCCGTGCCAGCGTTGAAATCCACAAAAGTGAGCTCGCCACTCCAACAAAGACCCAAAGTGATGCAGTAGTCTGACTACCACGCCATTTTCACGCACGCAGTTGGTGCGTCAATTGGTCTTGCATGCCCTGCAATGGGGATTAACACTCAGAAAAAGAAGTTTTATGACGCTCGCATTAATTCATAGCCGCGCGCTTCTCGGTTTACGTGCCCCCGCCGTGACTGTTGAGGTGCACTTGGCCAATGGTTTGCCCAGCTTCACCTTGGTGGGCTTGGCAGACACCGAGGTGAAAGAGGCCCGTGAGCGGGTGCGCTGTGCCATCCAAAACTCGGGGCTCGACTTCCCAACGAACAAACGCATCACGGTGAACCTTGCCCCCGCCGATTTACCCAAAGACTCGGGTCGGTTCGATTTACCGATTGCCTTGGGCATCTTGGCGGCGAACGGTCAACTGGATGAAGCCGCCTTGCACCTCCATGAGTTTGCCGGTGAGTTGTCGTTATCAGGTGCACTTCGCCCCGTGCGGGGGGCGCTCGCAATGGGGCTGGCTTTGCGGGGTGCGGGCACGCGCACACGGCTGGTGCTGCCTCCGGGCAGCGCGGAGGAGGCGGCCCTCGTGCCCACCGCCGAGGTCTACCGCGCCCAACACTTGAGCGATGTGGTGGCGCACTTTGCCAAACCCGAGCTGCAGGGTCAGGCTGCGCAGACCACCGAGGGCTGGAGTCGGATTGAAACGCCAGCATTCAACACAAGTGCCAGCTCCCACGGCCCCGACTTGGCCGATGTCAAAGGCCAAGCCGGGCCGCGACGGGCCCTAGAGATTGCAGCCGCAGGCGGGCACTCTCTATTATTAGTGGGGCCACCCGGCACCGGCAAGTCGATGTTGGCGCAGCGCTTTGCCGCGCTACTGCCCGACATGACGCTGGACGACGCGCTAGAAAGCGCCGCCATCGCCAGCCTGGCGGGCCGATTTGAACTGAACCAGTGGATGCAGCGGCCCACCCGCAACCCACACCACACGGCAACATCCGTCGCGCTGGTGGGTGGTGGCACACCGCCCCGCCCAGGCGAAATATCGTTGGCACACAACGGCGTGTTGTTCCTCGACGAGCTGGCCGAGGTCAAGCGCAGTGCATTAGAGGCCTTGCGCGAACCGCTGGAGAATGGCCACATCACCATCTCACGTGCGGCTACCCAAGCCACGTTCCCTGCACGCTTCCAACTGATTGCCGCGATGAACCCCTGCCCCTGCGGCTACTTGGGCTCGTCCATCAAAGTGTGTCGTTGCACCCCCGACCAAGTCGCGCGCTACCAAGGCAAGCTCAGCGGGCCTTTGCTAGACCGCATCGACTTGCAGGTCGATGTACCAACGCTGGCCACCGAGGTGCTGATGCAATCGACGCCCGGCGAACCGACGGCAACCGTGCGTGCACGCTGCTTAGCGGCGCACGCCAAAGCGCTGGCGCGTCAAGGCTCGACCAACCAAGCGTTGCAGGGCCAAGCCCTCGAAACGCACATGCAGCTCGACGCGGCCGCCGCCACGTTTTTACAAAATGCCGCCACCAAACTGGGTTGGTCCAGCCGCAGCACACACCGTGCGTTGCGCGTGGCACGCACGATTGCCGACCTCGCCGACAGCGCACAGGTGCAGGTGGCTCATGTGGCGGAAGCGCTGCAATACAGACGCGTGTTGGTGCATTAACCGCGCGGCAACTTCGTATCATTGCGGCTCTATGCCACATACCCGTTTTACCCATCGCGATGCCCGCTTTGTCTGGGCGCTGTCTGCGCTGCAACTCATCAGCTGGGGGAGTGTGTTTTATGGCTTCGCCCTGTTCATGGCCCCACTAGAGCTAGCTTTGGGAATGGACCGCGCCGAGTCGTCCCTCGGCTTTAGTTTGATGCTGTTGGCCGAAGGGTTGCTGGCATTTCCGGTCGGGCGTTGGATTGACCGAGGACACGAACGCGTGTTGATGACCGGTGGTTCGGTGTTGGTGGGGCTCGCTTTTGTGCTGCACAGCCGCATCACCACAATGGCTGAGTTTTATGCGGTCTGGACGCTCTTGGGCATCGGCCTCGCGGGCACGCTTTACCCGCCGGCGTTTGCGGTGCTGACGCGGCGCTTCCCCCACCATTTCCGACGCGCCATCATCACGCTTTCGTTTTTAGGCGGGCTGGCCAGCACGGTATTCATCCCGCTGGTGGCGTGGCTGATCGACGCATTCGGCTGGCGTGATGCGTTGTGTGTGCTCGCCGCCATGCACTTGCTGGTGTGTGCGCCCGTGCACTGGGTGTTGCTGCGTGATGCGCCGCAACGCCAGGTGCTGGCCACCGCGCATACCGATGCCCAGACACTCTTACGCTTGGTGCGCCAGCCCACGTTTTGGCAATTGGCTATTTTTGTGGTGCTACTCATGGGCGTGACGTCGGCATTGCCTGCCCACATGGTGAGTCTGCTGCGAGAAGCGGGCATGAGCGAGTCATGGGCCATTGCCGTGCCTGCCAGCATCGGCGTGTTGCAGGTCATGGGCCGCTTGGGTTTGTATATGTCCGAGCACCGCGTCCATGTGGACGCAGCCAATCGCTGGGTGACGGTGTTGATTCCGTTGGGATTTTTAGCGCTGCTGATCGGGGGTGGCCACGGCGCGTGGGGCGTGTTGTTTGTGGTGCTTTACGGTTTGGGTAACGGCATGCTCACCATCGTCAAAGGCACGGTGATGGCGCAATACGTGAGCCGTGACCACATGGGCAGCTTGAACGGTCTGTTGGGTGTGCCCATGGCACTGGCCCGTGCCGCCGCACCGTGGCTGATGGGCTTGCTGTGGTCAGCAGAGGCGGGCTACACCTCGGGCCTGTGGCTGATGTTGGCGGCTAGCGTGGTGGGCGTGGCCGCCCTGTGGACCGCACAAAGGCAGCCAAGGCTTACAGATTAGGGGCCAACAAGCGCTCTAGATCCGCGACTTTCACACCTTGGCGTTGCGCCAAATCTTGCACTTGGTCGTCGCCAATGCGGCCCACGTTGAAGTAGCTGGCCTCTGGGTGCGCCAAGTAGAAGCCACTCACGCTGGCAGCGGGTGTCATGGCCAAGCTGCTGGTCAGACCCATGTCGATGTCTTGGCACTGCAACAGATCAAACATGTCTTGCTTGGCACTGTGGTCTGGGCACGCAGGGTAGCCAGGCGCAGGGCGAATGCCTTGGTATTTTTCTTTGATCAGGTCTGGGTTGCTCAGGTTTTCACCTGCGGCGTAGCCCCACAAATCGGTGCGCACGCGGTGGTG
>CAIODK010000205.1 GCA_903856995.1 uncultured Burkholderiales bacterium | reverse complement strand
TCAGGTAGTTGTCGGGCGGCATGTTGTCCCAGTCGGGTGACAGGGCTTGAAGCTCACGCAAATCACAACCCGCCCATTGCGCCACGCTGGCAGCGCTCAACACGCCATAGCCTTTTTGTTGAACCGCGTCCGTCAGATTGGCCACGGTGACGGGGTTGGGCGAGTGCGTTCGGGTCTGCATCATCAATGTCCGCGGCGCACGCGCAAGACCTCATCCAAGATCAAGCAGAGCGCACCAACTGTGATGCCGCTGTCTGCCACGTTGAAGGCAGGGAAGTGAATGCCCGCGTGATAGAAATCGAGGAAGTCCACCACGTAGCCGTACAGCACGCGGTCAATCACGTTGCCAATCGCACCGCCCAAGATACAGGCAATGGCGAAGCCAAACAGTTTTTGGCCTGGGTGTTTTTTGAGCATCCACACCATCATGCTGGCAGCCACAAGACCCAACGCGGTGAAGAACCAACGCTGCCACCCCCCCGCTGAGGCGAGGAATGAAAACGCAGCGCCTTCGTTGTGCACGCGCACGATGTTGAAAAAGCTGTTGACCGGAAAACCCTCGCCCAGTTGGTAGGTGCTGACAATGAGCACCTTGGTGAACTGGTCGGCCAGCAATACCAGCGCGGCAATGCTGAGCCAAAGCCAATGCGATGTGTTGTTGCGAAGAAAGGTGTGACGTGCCATGTGTGTGCTTGGTTGAAGGCTTTAAGCGAAATGACGTACTTCACCTTCGCTGTGCAAGTTGCTGTCGCAACGGCCGCATAGGGTGGGGTGAGCGGGGTTGTGTCCCACATCGTCGCTGTAGTGCCAGCAGCGTTCGCACTTGGTGGCGGCGCTGGCTTTGACTTCAACGGTCAAGCCTTCGCCTTTGACCAAGGTAACTTTGGAGGTGATGAACACAAATTTCAAGTCGTCGCCCAATGAGGCCAGCGCTTCATACGCCGCGCCATCGCAGTGGATGGTCAGCTCGGCTTGCAACGATGCGCCCACCACACCTTCGGTGCGTTTGTTTTCGATTTCTTTGTTTGCCAGTTCGCGCACGTGTTGCACGCTGAGCCACTTGTCCATCAAGGTGCTGTTGGGTGAACCCAGATCCGTGAAGGTTTCCAAATAGATCGACTTGGACTTGCCAAACGTCGTCCACGCTTCTTCAGCGGTGAAGCTGAGGAAGGGCGACATCCAGCGCAGCATGGCGTGTGTGATTTGGTGCAACGCGGTTTGTGCGCTGCGACGTGCGAGCGACTTGGTGGCGGTGGTGTACAGACGGTCTTTGAGCACGTCCAGATAGAACGCGCCCAAATCTTCCGAGCAGTACAGCTGCAACTTCGACACCACGGGGTGGAACTCATACGCATCAAAGTGGGCGCGAATGTCGGCTTGCACTTGGGCAGCACGCGACAGGGCGAACTTGTCGATTTCCAGCAAGTCGTCAAACGGCACGCTGTCTGTGGCGGGGTCAAAGTCGCTCACGTTGGCGAGCAAAAACTTTAGCGTGTTGCGAACGCGTCGGTAGGTGTCCACCACGCGGGCCAAGATTTTGTCGTCGATGTTCAGGTCGCCCGAGTAGTCGGTGCTGGCCACCCACAAGCGCACGATTTCGGCGCCCATTTTGTCGCTCACTTCTTGCGGTGCGACGGTGTTGCCCAAGCTCTTGCTCATTTTGCGGCCTTGGCCGTCGGTGGCAAAGCCGTGGGTCAGCAGGCCTTTGTAGGGCGCGCGGTCATACAAGGCGCAGCCCAACAACAGCGAGCTGTGGAACCAGCCGCGGTGTTGGTCGTGGCCTTCGAGGTAAAGGTCAGCCTCGGGCGTTGAGTTGTCGGGCGATGCATGGAAGGGCGCGCGGTGGTTCACGCCAAAGTTGTAGGCATCTTTGTGGCTGCCGCGCAGCACGTGTTGGAAGGTGGAGCCAGAGTCAAACCACACTTCCAAAATGTCGGTGCTCTTGGTGTAGCTGGCGGCGTCGTCACCGGGCTGGTTGAGGATGTCTTCTGCCGTCACACGGCTCCAAGCTTCGATGCCGCCTTTTTCAACGATGTCGGCCGCTTGGTCCATGATGGCCATGGTGCGTGGGTGTAGCTCGCCGCTGTCTTTGTGCAAGAAGAACGGCACGGGCACACCCCAGCTGCGTTGGCGCGAGATGCACCAGTCGGGGCGGTTGGCAATCATGTCGCGCAAACGAACGCGACCGTTTTCTGGGTAGAAATGGGTTTTGTCAATCGCGTTCAAAGCGAGTTCGCGTAGCGATTTGCTGGCCTTGTCGGTGATGAACTTGCCGGTGGTTTTTTCGGTGGTGCTGTCAAACGCATCCATGCGAATGAACCACTGCGCTGCTGCGCGGTAGATGACGGGCGTTTTGTGACGCCAGCAATGTGGGTAGCTGTGCGTGATGGTTTGGGTGGCCATCAAGCGACCTGCGTTTTGCAACGCTTCCAGAATGACGGGCACAGCTTTCCAGATGTGCTGGCCACCGAACAACGGGAAGTCAGCGGCGTATGCGCCGTTGCCTTGCACGGGGTTCAAGATGTCGGTGTACTTCATGCCGTTGGCCATGCATGAGTTGAAGTCATCTACGCCGTAGGCCGGTGCGCTGTGCACGATGCCTGTGCCGTCG
>CAIODK010000204.1 GCA_903856995.1 uncultured Burkholderiales bacterium | reverse complement strand
GTCAACGGTGCGTCGATGACCAAGCCGTAGTCATAGTTCAGCTCTTCGCCGGCCTTGATGTCGCGGCGCGCAGTGATGAAAATACGGCCGTCAATTTCGTCAGGCTGGCAGCTGGGTTTGCACGAGTGGTTGATCCACCGCGAGGAGTTGCCGCCGTGTTTGGCGTCGATCACATGCTTCTCGTCGATGTGGAAGTAAAACGTGTGGTTAGGATCTTGTGGGTCGTGCGGGTGGCGGCGCAGCGCCTCTTTCCAGCTAATGATCTCGCCCACGTACTCGATGATGGTCTCGCCTTTGGCGAAATCACTGAGCGCAAATACGCCTTTGCCATGCACGCCAGAACGACGGGTTTGGATGCGGCGACCTTTGATGGGCGCTAAGGTGTGGACAATAGATTTTTTGGGCACGTGATTTTTCTGTTAACTTTAATACGTACGCATGTGCGTGCGCGCCCGTGGGCGCGCGTGCGCACGCGAGAGAAGCGAATTGTAGTGGTCAGTTTTTAAGGAACTTTGAAATGAGCAAAACCCTCGTGATTGCCGAAAAACCTTCGGTCGCGCAAGACATCGTGCGCGCACTCACGCCTGTGGCGGGGAAGTTCGAAAAACACGACGACCACTTTGAGAGCGACACCTACATCGTCTCCAGTGCCGTCGGTCATTTGGTGGAAATTCAAGCGCCCGAAGAATTTGACGTCAAGCGCGGCAAATGGAGCTTTGCCAACTTGCCGGTGATTCCCCCCTACTTCGATTTGAAGCCGGTCGAGAAAACCAAAACCCGTCTGAACGCCGTGGTGAAGCTGGCCAAACGCAAAGACGTGACCGCCCTCATCAACGCGTGTGACGCGGGCCGCGAAGGTGAACTGATCTTCCGCTTGATCGAGCAATACGCGGGCGGCAAAAAGCCACTCGACAAACCCGTGAAGCGCCTCTGGTTGCAGTCCATGACCCCACAAGCGATTCGTGATGGCTTTGACGCCTTGCGCACCCAGCAACAAATGCAGGGCTTGGCCGATGCCGCGCGCAGCCGCTCCGAAGCCGACTGGTTGGTCGGCATCAACGGTACCCGTGCATTGACGGCGTTCAACTCACGCGAAGGTGGTTTTTTCTTGACCACCGTCGGCCGCGTGCAAACGCCCACGCTGAGCGTGGTGGTGGAGCGCGAAGAACAAATCCGCAAATTCATCAGCCGTGACTATTGGGAGATTCATGGCAGCTTCAAAGTCGAAGCCGGTAGCTACCCAGCCAAGTGGTTCAACCCCGAGCACAAAAAAGACGCGGACGACATTGAAAAAAAGCACGACCGTGTGTGGACCGAAGCCGAGGCCTTGGCGATTGCCGACGCCGTGCGCAACCAGCAAGCCACCGTGACAGAGGAAAGCAAGCCCACCACCAAGGCCAGCCCCGGTTTGTTTGACCTGACTTCGCTGCAACGCGAAGCCAACGGCCGCTTTGGCTTCTCGGCCAAAACCACCTTAGCCCTCGCGCAAAGCTTGTACGAACGCCACAAAGCGCTCACCTACCCCCGTACAGATTCGCGCTTCTTGCCTGAAGACTATGTACCCGTGGTGAAAGACACCTTCGCCATGCTGGCCGACAGTGGCATGAAGCACCTGGAACCCCACGCGGCGACCGCCATCAAAAACAACTATGTGCGCAAACTGCCGCGTGTGTTTGATGACAAAAAGGTCAGCGATCACTTTGCGATCATCCCCACCCTGCAAGCGCCCAGCGGTCTGTCTGAAGCCGAGCAAAAGCTGTATGACTTGGTGGTACGCCGCTTCATGGCCGTGTTCTTCCCCAGCGCGGAGTACATGGTGACCACGCGCATCAGCACGATCAACGCTGCAGGCAAAGACCACAACTTCCGCACCGAAGGCAAAGTGTTGGTCAACGCCGGTTGGATGGCGGTGTACGGCAAAGACGCCGCCCAAGAGGCCACCGACAACGAAGAAGAAGGCAAAACACTGGTGGCCTTGAAAGCCGGCGAAGCGGCCAAGAATGAGTTGGCTGAGGCCAAGGGGCTCAAAACCCGTCCGCCCGCGCGCTACAGCGAAGCCACCTTGCTAGGCGCCATGGAAGGCGCAGGCAAACTGGTGGAAGACGACGAGTTCCGCGAAGCCATGCAAGAAAAAGGCTTGGGCACACCAGCCACGCGCGCAGCCACCATCGAAGGTTTGCTGAACGAAAAGTACCTCATCCGCGACGGCCGCGAGATGATCCCCACCGCCAAGGCCTTCCAGCTGTTCACCCTGCTGCGCGGTTTGGGCGTGGAAGAGTTGTCCAAGCCCGAACTCACCGGCGGTTGGGAACACAAGCTCTCGCTCATGGAACACGGCCAATTGAGCCGCGAAGAGTTCATGCGCGAAATCGCGGAAATGACCGAGCACATCGTCAAGAAAGCCAAAGAGTTTGACCGCGACACCATCCCCGGTGACTACGCCACCTTGAAAACCCCCTGCCCCAAGTGCGCCGGTGTGGTGAAAGAAAACTACCGCCGCTTTGCCTGCGTTGGCAAAGACGGCGCGGCCTCTGACTCCGGCGAAAGCGGTGCGGGTTGCGGCTTCTCAATCAGCAAAATCCCCGGCGGGCGCACCTTTGAAGCGGCCGAAGTGGAGCAGTTTTTGACCGACAAAAAGATTGGCCCGCTCGACGGTTTCCGCTCTAAAGCGGGCTGGCCGTTCACGGCTGAGATTGCCCTGAAGTACAGCGAAGAAGACGAGAACTGGAAACTCGAGTTCGACTTTGGCAACGACAGCGCGGACTCCGGCGAAATCGTCGAGTTCGGCGAGGCCGCCTCACTGGGCAACTGCCCCAAATGCGGCAGCCCCGTGCATGAGCATGGCAGCAACTTCGTGTGCAGCAAGGCCGTGCCCACGCACGCACAAGCAACGCCGAGCTGCGACTTCAAGAGCGGCAAGATCATCTTGCAGCAACCCGTCGCCCCAGAGCAAATGACCAAGCTGTTGTCCGAAGGCAAAACCGACTTGCTCGACAAGTTTGTCTCAATGCGCACACGCCGTCCGTTCAAAGCGTTCTTGCAGTGGGACCCCGAAGCCGGCAAGGTCAACTTCGCCTTCGAACCGCGCGTCAGCAAATACCCAGCCAAAGGCGGTAAGACCCCAACCACCAACGCCCTCATCAAGGCAGCAGGCAAAAAAGTACCAGCGAAAACCACCAAGGCGGCTAAGGCCACCAAGGCCAAAGCGGAGAAAGCGACCAAGCCCAAAGTGCCACGCAAAGTCACCGCGGGCTATTTGCCCAGCGCCGATTTGGCCAACGTGATTGGCGCTGACGCAGTGGCCCGTACCGAGGTGATCAAAAAACTGTGGGACTACATCAAAGCCAACGGCCTTCAAGACGCCACCAACAAACGGGCCATCAACGCCGATGCCAAACTCAAACCCGTGTTTGGCAAAGACCAAGTGACGATGTTTGAGCTCGCCGGCATTGCAGGCAAACACCTGCGCCCCATTGGTGAATAAACAAGACGAGTGACCGCATGCGTTTGAACCCACCCCCCATGATCGCCACGCCGCAGGCGATGCATTTTGCCGAACCGCTCGCGCTGCAAAGTGGCGCGCAGCTACGCGACTACACCTTGGCCTATGAGACCTACGGCAAGCTCAACGCCGACGGCTCCAACGCGGTGCTGGTGTGCCATGCGCTGAATGCGTCGCACCATGTGGCGGGCGTGTACGAAGGCCAAGACAAAAGCGAAGGCTGGTGGGACAACATGATC
>CAIODK010000203.1 GCA_903856995.1 uncultured Burkholderiales bacterium | reverse complement strand
TCAGCAGGCCAAAGAACGCATGCGTGAGCGCGGCATTGCAGTGAGGTTGTGATGACTTGGCTTAACGAAATCAAATGGGACGACAAGGGGCTGGTACCCGTGATCGCCCAAGAAAAAGACAGCGGCGATGTGCTGATGTTTGCGTGGATGAACCGCGAGGCGCTGCAAAAAACGGCTGAGCTCAAGCGTGCTGTGTATTTCAGCCGCTCACGCAACAAGCTGTGGTTCAAGGGCGAGGAGTCGGGCCATGTGCAAACGGTGCACGACATTCGCATCGACTGCGACAACGATGTTGTGTTGCTCAAGGTGACGCAGGAGGGGCACGAGCCCGGCATTGCCTGCCATACTGGGCGCCATAGCTGCTTTTACCAGCGCCTTGAAGGTGAAGCTTGGCACGCTTGCGAGCCTGTGCTGAAAGACCCTGAATCCATTTACAAGTGAACACCATGAGTTCCACCCACATCAACAATTTAGACACACTGCAACGTCTGGCCGACATCATTGAAAGCCGCAAGCCCGCCAATGGCGGCGACCCCGAGAAGAGCTACGTTTCGCGCTTGCTGCACAAAGGGCCCGATGCCTTTTTGAAGAAGATTGGCGAAGAGGCGACTGAGACCGTGATGGCCGCCAAAGACGTGGACCACGGCGGTGACCCCGCCAAGCTGGTGTACGAAGTGGCCGACTTGTGGTTTCACAGCATGATTGCCTTGGCGCACTACGGTTTAAAGCCCTCTGACGTGATTGAAGAGCTGGCGCGCCGCGAAGGCCTGAGTGGTTTAGAAGAAAAAGCTTTGCGCAAAGCACAGCATCGCGAGTTGACGGGTGACTAAGCCAGATTGGTCTGACGCATCGTCTATGCAAGAGGATGCCACGCACACGGTCAGCCTGATCAGCTATGTGCTGCATTTGATCGTGGCGGTGAGTGCCATCATTCCGGGTGCGCAAGTGGGTCCCGTGCTGTTGGTGGTGGCTTTGATTCTTGACCTGATCAAGAAAAGTGATGCGGGGGCTGGTTGGGAAGCGTCGCACTTTAGCTACCGCATTCGCACCGTCATTTGGGCCGCCGTGCTTTATCTGGTCACGTCACCGCTTTGGTTCTTTTTTATCTTGCCTGGCTGGTTGGCTTGGGCGGTGATTTCTGTGTGGTTCCTCTACCGCATCGTGTTGGGCTTGGTTCGTTTGAACAAGCAGCAGCCGATGGACGGCTGACCTTGTGATGAGAGCGACATGACCACTGATTCCAATTGCCTGTTTTGTAAAATTATTTCGGGCCAAATCCCGTCGCGCAAAGTTTATGAAGACGAGGAGGTATTTGCCTTCCACGATATCAATCCTTGGGCGCCTGTGCATTTCTTGATCATTCCGAAGCTGCACATCCCCTCGATGGCGCAGACCACCCCCGAGCACGAAGGCTTATTGGGCCGCATGATGTTGCTGGCGCCCAAGTTGGCTTTGCAAGAGGGCGCAAGGCCCTACCCAGAAGGTGGGTTTCGCATCGTGGCCAATACTGGGGTGGAAGGTGGGCAAGAAGTGCACCATATGCACTGGCATGTCATGGGTGGCCCGCGCCCTTGGCTGCGCGGTTGATTAGAATCGATATAAATACTTAGGAGTTACACATGGGTTCGTTTTCTATTTGGCATTGGCTGATCGTGTTGTTGATCGTGATCATGGTATTTGGCACCAAGAAGCTTAGAAACTTGGGTGGCGATTTGGGTGGGGCCGTCAAAGGCTTCAAAGACGGCATGAAGGACGGCAGCGCACCCGCGGCTGAAGACAAGCCTGCTGCCCCAGCCGCCGCTGTGTCTACAGACAAAAACACCATTGACGTTGAAGTCAAGAACAAGTCTTAATTGCTGTTGATCGCTTGCTTTGTTTGATCTTGATATTTCAAAAATCGCGCTGATTGGCGCTGTTGCGTTGGTCGTCATTGGTCCTGAAAAGTTGCCAAGCGTCGCGCGCACAGTTGGGACGTTGCTGGGTAAAGCCAAGCGTTACGTCGCGGACGTGAAGGCCGAGGTCAACCGCACGATGGAGCTCGACGAGCTCAAAAAGATGAAAGAGACGATGGAGTCTGCGGCGCGGGACGTGGAGCAGTCGGTGCACACGGCCAGCAGTGACTTTGAAAAAGATTGGGCTGACACCACCGCCGGTTTGTCGTCAGACCATTACGAACCTTTGGCACCACCACCACCCAGCTATCAACATCCAGGAAAAAAATGGCGTGTCAAGCGTGGGTCCACCCCGCATTGGTACAAAGCCCGTCAAGGTGTGCGCACCAAGGCGCAATCTAGCGCCGCGCGCGTGGCGCGTTTTCGCCCAGTAAAGCGTTCTGAACATGTCTGATACCCCTTCCACCGACGAACTGGCTGGCACCGAGCAGCCCTTTGTGCAGCACTTAATTGAGCTGCGCGACCGTTTGGTCAAAGCCACGATTGGCGTGATGATCGCTGGCGCTGCGCTGGCGATTTACCCTGGCCCTGCAGAGTTGTATGACTTGCTGGCGGCCCCTTTGGTGGCGCAACTTCCGGCTGGTGCGACTTTGATCGCCACCTCGGTCATTTCACCATTTTTGGTGCCTCTCAAGATTTTGATGATGGCCGCATTTTTGTTGGCCTTGCCTGTGGTGTTGTACCAAGTGTGGGCGTTTGTTGCGCCCGGTTTGTATGCGCATGAAAAGAAGTTGGTGCTGCCTTTGGTGGTGTCGAGCACGGTGCTGTTCATGATTGGGGTGGCGTTTTGTTACTTCTTTGTGTTTGGTCAGGTGTTCAAGTTCATCCAAGGCTTTGCGCCAAAGAGCATCACTGCCGCGCCAGATATTGAGGCTTATTTGAGCTTTGTGCTGACCATGTTTATTGCATTTGGTTTGGCGTTTGAAGTGCCGATTGTGGTGATCGTGTTGGCCCGCATGAATGTCGTGTCAATCCAGAAGCTCAAGGATTTCCGTTCGTACTTCATTGTCTTGGCTTTCATCATTGCCGCGATCGTGACGCCGCCTGATGTGGTTTCGCAGCTTGCCTTGGCGATTCCCATGTGTGTGCTGTACGAGATCGGTATTTGGGCCGCTCGTTTGTTCCTCAAACATACCCAAGCGCCGGACGCCGAATAAGCGCCGCGCAAACAACCCATGAAACGTCAATGGTTGTTGTTCTCTCAAATCGTCACCGTCTTGGTGGCAATTTGGTTCGTGGTCGCAACATTAAAGCCTGAATGGCTCAATCGCCAAGCGTTGCTAACGGGAGTGACCTTGCTTGAGGCTGCTCCCAATGATTCCGGCGCAGTGATGCCGGGTAGCTTGAGCCCCGCTGCAAAGGTGGCGTCGCCTGCCGTGGTGAGTATTGCCACCACGCAAGAGAAAGCGGCCAGCCCAAGTCCCCAAAATGAGCCGTGGTTTCGCTTTTTCAATGGCGACCGAGAGGACGAAGCGCCACAGCAAGGCTTGGGCAGCGGTGTCATCGTCAGCCGCGAGGGGCACATCCTTACTAACAACCATGTGATTGACGGCGCGCAGGAGATTGAGGTCACGCTCAGCGACGGTCGCCACGCCATTGCACAGCTCATTGGCGCAGACCCAGAGACTGACTTGGCGATTCTGCGCATCAAGTTGGACCGCCTGCCCGTTATCGTTCTGGGTAATTCCGAGACGGCGCAGGTCGGGGACCGCGTGCTCGCGATTGGCAACCCGTTTGGCGTGGGTCAAACGGTGACCAGCGGCATTGTGTCTGCCTTAGGTCGCAATCAGCTGGGCATCAATACGTTTGAAAATTTCATCCAAACCGACGCAGCGATTAACCCCGGCAATTCGGGCGGCGCTTTGGTGGATGTGCATGGCCATTTGATTGGTATCAACACTGCCATTTATTCGCGCTCTGGCGGCAATTTAGGGATTGGATTTGCGATCCCTGTATCTACTGCACGCCAAGTGTTGGAAGGCATTGTGCGCGATGGTCAAGTCACGCGCGGCTGGGTGGGCATCGAGCCGTTGGCGGTAACGCCGGAGTTGGCAGAAACTTTTGGTTTGAAGCAATCAACGGGCGTGATCGTCTCCGGTGTGTTGCAAAACGGGCCGGCTGCCACCGCAGGTTTACGACCCGGAGATTTGTTACTGATGGTGGCGGGCCGGCCGGTGAAAAATGTGGATGAGTTGATGACGCAAATCGCAGCCCTTGCTCCCGGCAAACGTGTCGAGCTAGAGGTGTTGCGCCGCAACGAACGCGTGATGCTCGAGATCACCCCTGCACAACGCCCCAAAATTAAGGTGCCACGATGAGTCAAGTCATCACACGTCAAACATTGCTGAATGCTTGCAACGAATTGTTGCAACCCATGCGTTTCAAAGATTACGGACCCAATGGTTTGCAGGTCGAAGGCTCTGACACGATTCGCCACGTGGTGTCAGGCGTGACCGCTAGTCGTGCGCTGATTGAGGCGGCCATTGAAGCGAAGGCAGATGCTATTTTTGTACACCACGGTTTATTTTGGCGTGGCCAAGACGGAACGGTGACGGGCTGGATGAAGCAGCGCTTGCAGTTGCTGTTGGCGCACAACATCAATGTGTTGGCTTATCACCTGCCGCTCGACGCACACCCCGGGCTGGGCAACAACGCGCAGTTGGGTAAACGTTTGGGCTTGCAAGTGCAAGGGGTGTTCGGCGAGCAAGATTTGGGTTTGTGGGGTGCGCGTGCGGATGGCCAAACATTTGCCGACGCACACGCCTTGGCGGATGTGGTGTCGCAAGCTTTGGGGCGTGCGCCAGTCGTGGTGCAAATGCCCGGGCGTGAAATTCGCCGCGTGGCGTGGTGCACGGGTGGTGCACAAAGTTATTTTGAAGCGGCCATTGCAGCGGGTGTGGATGCGTTCATCACGGGCGAAATTTCTGAACCACAAGCGCATTTGGCACGTGAAACCGGTGTGGCATTTTTGGCCTGCGGTCATCACGCCACAGAGCGCTACGGTGCGCCTGCTGTTGCTGCGCATGTGTCGGCTCAGCTGGGCATCACGCATGAGTTCATCGACATTGATAACCCCGCGTGACCATGGCTGACCATCTGATCAAGCCCATGGCCGTCACGTTGGGCGATGCTGCGGGCATCGGTCCGGAAATCATCGTCAAAGCATTTCGCGATGCACCCGAGAAAATGCTCGGCTGCGTGGTGATCGGCGATGTGGCGGTGATGCAGCGTGCGGCCTTGCTCTTGGCTCAGTGCGAGTTGCATGAACCGCAAATGCATGTGCAACTGGTTTCAGGTTTGGCAGAGGTTGCTCATTTCGCCGTGCCTTTCACGATTCCCGTGTTGCAAGTGACGCCGCCATTGCCTGCCGACCAGTTACCCGCATGGGGCCGCATCAACGCTACCGCAGGCAAGCTGGCCGCAGACTGCGTGGTATGGGCCGCCAATGCCGCCTTGCGTGGCGAACTGTCTGCCGTGGTGACCGCGCCTTTGCATAAAGAGGCATTGAGCGTCGCAGGTGTGCCGTTTCCAGGCCACACCGAAATGCTGCAGGCCTGTGCTGCAGCCCATGCGGGCGTGGCGGTTGACGATATGCCCGTGCGCATGATGTTGGCCAACCCTGAACTTAAAACCGTGTTGGTGAGCATCCATGTGTCACTGCGCCAAGCGATTGAGGCGGTAACGGTTGACAATATTTTGCAAACCTTGCGCATCACCCATGAGGCAGAGCTGGCGGCCACAGGCCATGCGCCACACATGGCTGTGGCGGGGTTGAACCCGCATGCGGGTGAGGGCGGGTTGATGGGGCGTGAGGAGTTGGACATCATCATCCCAGCATTGGTTCAGGCGCGTGCTGAGGGGCTGCACGTAAGTGGGCCCTATGCGCCAGACACGGTGTTCATGCGCGCACGTGCCAAGAATGGTCAAGCTGGCGAATTTGATGTGGTGATTGCGATGTACCACGACCAAGGCTTGATTCCCGTGAAGTACCTCGGTGTCGAGCAAGGCGTGAACGTGACCTTGGGCCTGCCCTTGATTAGAACCAGTCCCGACCACGGGACGGCCTTTGATGTGGCGGGCACAGGTAAGGCGGATGCATCGAGCCTGTTGGCGGCTGTGACGATGGCGCGGGACATGCGCCGCTAAGCCGATTTTATTTTTTCAGGCTATCGCGGATATCGCGCAGCAACAGCACCTCCTCTTTTGGGGCCACCTCTGTCTCTGCATTGCCTTTGAGGCGACTGATTTGCTTGATCATCAAGAAAATGATGAAAGCCAAAATCACAAAGTTCACAGCGACGGTGATGAAGTTGCCATAGGCAAACACTGGCACCCCTGCTTTTTTCATGGCATCCAGCGTCATGGCGGTGCCTTCAGGGGCGGAGCCCAGCACAAAGAAAAAGTTTGAAAAATCGAGACGACCAATAAATGCCGCGACGAGAGGCATGATGAGATCTTGCACGGCCGAATCCACGATCTTTCCGAAAGCTGCACCAATGATCACACCAACAGCCAAATCAATGACATTGCCACGAACAGCAAACGCTTTAAATTCTTTGAACATACAAGACCTATTTGTGTATAAAAGTAGTCGTATTATCGCCGCCTTGCCCATGGCTTGCAGGGAGGTAGATTTCAGACTGGAAGGGTAGGTTTGACGGTCAGCTACAATAGTTTGTTAACCCAACCAGTGATAATTGTTTGAGGAATTCCATGAGTGACACCCCAGTAGACAACAATAAACGCACGTGGCTGATTGCCTCGACTTGCGCGGGTGCGGTCGGCGGCATAGCAGTAGCTGTGCCCTTCGTCAGCACATTCCAGCCTTCTGAAAAGGCCAAAGCTGCAGGCGCTGCTGTCGAAGTCGACATCTCTGCCCTCAAACCCGGCGAGAAAATGACCGTCGAATGGCGCGGCAAACCAGTTTGGGTTGTTAAACGCACGCCTGAGCAGCTTGAGTCTTTGAATAAGACCGAGTCTCAGTTGGCTGACCCCAAGTCCGAACGCAAGCAAGACGAGTTCACGCCCGTTTACGCGCGCAATCAGGGTCGTTCGATCAAACCAGAAATCTTCGTGGCCGTTGGTATTTGCACCCATTTGGGCTGCTCGCCTTCCGACAAGTTCCAAACCGGCGCGCAACCCTCGTTGCCAGACGATTGGAATGGTGGCTTCTTGTGCCCTTGTCATGGCTCGACTTTCGATATTGCTGGCCGCGTGTTCAAAAACAAGCCTGCCCCAGACAACCTCGAAATCCCGCCCCATATGTTCCTGTCAGACACCAAGTTGCTCATTGGTGAAGACAAGAAAGCCTGATAGGACAAACCATGGCTGAATTTAAAGAAATCTCCCCTGACGCCAGCGCTGGCGAAAAATTGCTCAATTGGGTGGACAACCGTTTTCCGGCGTCCAAGCTCTATAAAGAGCACCTGTCTGAGTACTACGCACCCAAGAACTTCAACTTCTGGTATTTCTTTGGCTCATTGGCACTGTTGGTGTTGGTGATTCAAATCGTGACCGGTATCTTCTTGGTCATGCACTACAAACCAGATGCTGCCTTGGCGTTCGGTTCGGTCGAATACATCATGCGAGATGTGCCATGGGGTTGGTTGATCCGCTACATGCACTCCACTGGCGCTTCCGCGTTCTTCGTGGTGGTCTATCTGCACATGTACCGTGGCTTGATCTACGGTTCATATCGCAAGCCACGTGAGTTGGTGTGGGTGTTCGGTTGTGCGATTTTCTTGTGCCTGATGGCTGAAGCCTTCATGGGCTACTTGCTGCCTTGGGGCCAAATGTCCTATTGGGGCGCTCAGGTGATCGTGAACTTGTTTGCTGCTGTGCCTTTTGTAGGCCCCGATTTGGCCTTGCTGATTCGTGGTGACTACGTGGTGGGCGATGCCACATTGAACCGGTTCTTCAGCTTCCACGTGATTGCTGTACCACTGGTCCTGTTGGGCTTGGTGGTTGCGCACATCATCGCGTTGCATGAAGTGGGTTCGAACAACCCAGACGGCGTTGAAATTAAAGGTCCAAATGCACCGAAAGATGCGCATGGTCACCCCTTGGATGGCATTCCTTTCCACCCTTACTACACCGTCCATGACATCTTGGGCGTGAGCGGTTTCTTGCTGGTGTTCAGTGCTGTGATTTTCTTCGCGCCTGAATTCGGTGGTTACTTCCTCGAGTACAACAACTTTATCCCCGCGGATCCATTGAAGACACCGTTGCACATTGCACCTGTCTGGTACTTCACGCCCTTCTATTCGATGTTGCGTGCGATCACCAGCGAGATGATGTATGCATTGATTGCCTGTGTCTTGGCCGGTGCCTACTTCGGTGCGACACGTCCAAGCTTGCCTAAGGTCGTCAAAGGCGGCATTGTGGGCGCGGCTGTGCTCGTGTCCTTGCTCATGCTCTCCATCGACGCCAAGTTTTGGGGTGTGGTGGCAATGGGTGGCGCAGTGGTTATCTTGTTCTTCTTACCATGGTTGGACAACTGCGAAGTCAAGTCGATTCGCTACCGTCCAGACTGGCACAAGTACATGTACGGCGTGTTCGTGGTGAACTTTGTCGCCTTGGCTTACTTGGGTGTGCAACCTCCTTCAGCCATTGGCGAGCGCGTGTCGCAAGTCGGTACCTTGTTCTACTTCGGCTTCTTCTTGTTGATGCCTATGTGGAGTCGCATCGGTGCAACTAAGCCCGTGCCTGACCGCGTGACCTTCACGCCTCACTGAGATTCACGGAGAACATAACCATGAAAAAAATCATTCTCAGCTTGGCATTGGCTCTTGGTTTTGTTGCTGGTGCACATGCATCTGGCGACACGATCGCTTGGGACCAAGCACCTAACAAAACCAACGATCTGGCTGCCCTGCAAAACGGCGCAAAGATTTTTGTGAACCACTGCCTGAATTGCCACTCGGCCGCGTACATGCGCTTCAACCGATTGAAAGACATCGGTTTGACAGAACAGCAGATCAAAGACAACTTGTTGTTCACGACCGATAAAGTCGGTGACACCATGAAAGCCAATATTGACCCTAAACAGGCCAAAGAGTGGTTTGGTGCTACGCCGCCTGATTTGACCGTGATTGCTCGTTCGCGTGCTGGCCACGGCGGCACAGGCGCAGACTATCTCTACACCTACATGCGCACGTTCTACCGTGACGAAACCAAAGCCACAGGCTGGAACAACTTGGTGTTCCCTAACGTGGGCATGCCTCACGTGTTGTGGGAAATGCAAGGCGTGCGTCGTCCGATTTTTGAGACGCATGAAGAACACGGCCATCACGTTCAAACCTTCAAAGGTTGGGACCAAGTGACCCCAGGCAAAGTATCTCCTCTGGAGTACGACCAAGCCATGGGTGACCTCGTGGGTTACCTGCAATGGATGGGCGAGCCGGCACAAAATACACGCGTCCGTATTGGCGTGTGGGTGTTGTTGTTCTTGGTTGGCTTTATGGTCATCGCTTGGCGCTTGAATGCTTCCTTCTGGAAAGACATCAAGTAACTTGCGTAAATTCGACAACAGGCCTCAGGCTTGTTGTCACCTCACGGAGTGACAGGTTAGCCTGCCACTCTTTTTGATTTTTAGGAGCCGCTCATTATGATGGTGCTTTACTCGGGAACTACGTGTCCCTACTCACATCGCTGCCGTTTTGTCTTGTTTGAAAAAGGCATGGACTTTGAAATTCGTGATGTTGATCTTTACAACAAACCCGAAGATATCAATGTGATGAATCCTTACGGCCAAGTACCAATCTTGGTCGAGCGTGATCTCATTTTGTATGAGTCAAACATCATCAACGAATACATCGACGAGCGTTTTCCTCATCCACAGTTGATGCCCGGAGACCCTGTTGAGCGCGCTCGCGTACGTTTGTTTTTGCTGAACTTCGAGAAAGAATTGTTCACGCACGTGACCACATTGGAATCTCGTGTGAGCAAACCGAATGACAAATCCCTCGAGAAATCGCGCGCGCACATTCGTGACCGTTTGACGCAGCTGGCTCCCGTGTTCTTGAAAAATAAGTACATGTTGGGTGAGAACTTCTCCATGCTGGACGTGGCGATTGCGCCCTTGCTGTGGCGCTTGGATCACTACGGCATTGATTTGTCA
Source organism: uncultured Burkholderiales bacterium (assembly GCA_903856995.1). GTDB lineage: Bacteria > Pseudomonadota > Gammaproteobacteria > Burkholderiales > Burkholderiaceae_C > Limnohabitans. The sequence goes on along the minus strand of CAIODK010000203.1, from coordinate 2,468 downwards.
AAGAATGCTGCACCTCTGCTCAAGTATGCAGAACGCATCTTTTCTCGCCCTGCCTACATTGAAGCACTCACGCCTTCTGAAAAGGTCATGCGCAAGTAATTTGTATGTTGAACGCCCCAGACGCCTCTTCCACCCGTCCTTATCTGCTTCGTGCATTGCACGAGTGGTGCACTGACAACGGCTACACACCTTATGTGGCAGTCGTGGTCGATGAGACGGTGCAAGTGCCGATGGAGTATGTGAAAAAAGGTGAGATCGTTTTAAATGTGGCGTACGACGCTACATCTGGAATGACGCTGGGCAATGAGTTCATCGAATTCAAAGCGCGTTTCGGTGGTGTGCCGCGTGAAATCGTCATTCCAATCAATCGGGTGATGGCGATCTACGCACGGGAAAATGGACAAGGCATGTCATTTCCAATGGGTGCGCCATCAATGTCGGATGTGGCAACAACCCCTGCGACGGTGCTGGCGCGGCCCGTGTTGAGCGCGGTAGAAACACCACGCACAGACAACGGGCTTGACGATGAACCACCAACGCCCACAACACCATCGGGTCGTCCAACACTCACACGTGTGAAATAACTCGTGTAACTTAGCTTATAATTCTGCCTGCGCCGCTTTAGCTCAGTTGGTAGAGCACCCGCCTTGTAAGCGGTAGGTCGTCAGTTCGATTCCGACAAGCGGCACCATTTGAAACCCGTTATGCCTTTGGCGTAACGGGTTTTTCTTTAGCTGTGCGATTTCACTTTGACGCGGATGGTGTTCACATTCCAGCCCTTGGTACGAAGGTGCGCACAAAGAGCGGGTAGCGTTTGGCGCAGTTTTGCAGCCACCGCGCTGTTAGGAACCAGTAAGCACCAAGCATCGTCTTCGACACCCCCAGATTGGATGAGCGCACGCAGCGAAACAGGCAGCAAGGGTGCAATGGCAATAAGGCGATTCTGGGTATCGCGTGCCATGGCTGAGAGTTGCGCCAAAGAAGGCGCCGAATTGACAACTTGCTCTAAAGTTTGCGATTTTCCACGTATCGACATCTTCAATTTAGGGGGCGTGTTGTAGCCCAGCGCTCGATAGGCTGCAAGAGTCTCTGGTTGAGGCGTTGATCGGGTGACCATATGGCAATTATGAGGCTGCTGAAGGTTAAAATCCAAAGCTTCTATCAAGCCTTTCACAAAGGATTTTGCGACCCTTGTTTTTAACTAAAAAGCAGGACCTTCGCAGTGCTCGCATGGCTCTTAATTTTCTGACTCATATTTTTGGTAGCCGCAATGAGCGTCTACTTAAGCAATACCGTAAAACTGTCGCACAGATCAATGCTTTAGAGCCTTTGTTTGAGAAGCTCAGCGATGAGGCTTTACAGGCGAAAACCGATGAATTCAAAACTCGTATCGCTCAGGGCGAAACTTTGGATGGAGTACTGCCAGAGGCTTATGCCGTGGTGCGTGAAGCTTCTAAGCGGGTGATGAAGATGCGTCACTTCGATGTGCAGATGCTCGGCGGTATCGCGCTGCATCAAGGCAAGATTTCTGAAATGGGTACGGGTGAAGGCAAGACCTTGACCGCGACCTTGCCCGTCTACCTGAATGCATTGACAGGCCACGGCGTACACGTGGTGACCGTCAACGATTACCTCGCAAGCCGTGATGCGAAATGGATGTCCCGCCTGTACAACTGGTTGGGCTTGACTGTGGGCATCAACTTGCCGCAAATGCCTCGCGAAGAAAAGCAAGCTGCATATCGCACAGACATTACCTATGGCACTAACAACGAATATGGGTTTGACTATTTGCGCGACAACATGGTCTACGAGGCTACCGACCGTGTGCAACGCAAACTGAACTTCGCCATCGTGGATGAGGTGGACTCGATTTTGATTGATGAGGCGCGTACACCGCTCATCATTAGCGGTCAGGCTGAAGATCACACTGAGATGTATGTGGCGATTAACCGTGTGGTGCCGTTGCTCACGCGCCAAGTGGGGGAGGAAGATCCACGTACAGGTGAGGGCATCATTACGCCAGGCGACTTCACCGTGGATGAAAAATCGCATCAAGTGTTCATGACCGAGCAAGGGCATGAAAACTCGGAGCGTATCTTGGCGGCCAATGGGTTGTTGCCTGAGGGTGCGTCACTTTACGATCCCGCGAATATCAGCTTGATGCATCACCTGTACGCCGCATTGCGTGCCAACCATTTGTATCACCGCGATCAGCACTACGTGAGCCAAAACGGCGAGATCACCATCGTGGATGAATTCACCGGTCGTTTGATGTCTGGTCGTCGCTGGAGCGATGGTCTGCATCAAGCGGTGGAAGCCAAAGAAGGTGTCCAGATTCAAGCTGAAAACCAAACCCTCGCATCGATCACGTTTCAAAACTATTTCCGCTTGTATAACAAGCTCGGTGGTATGACTGGTACGGCTGATACAGAAGCGTACGAGTTTCAAGAAATTTATGGTTTAGAAAC
>CAIODK010000202.1 GCA_903856995.1 uncultured Burkholderiales bacterium | reverse complement strand
GGGGACGCTTGGCACAAGACCCGCACACTCACTGCGTCCCCCCACCGTTTGGCCATGACGCGTTTGGCCTTTGCCGATGTGCCCCACACCTTGGTCGACACCCGCGAGGTGGACCGTTTGGGCGCTACTTTTACTTATGACACCTTGCAAGAGATACACACCGAGCAACCCGACGCAAAGGTGTACTTATTCATAGGTGCTGATCAAGCCCAAGCCTTCAAAACATGGCATCGTTGGCAAGACATCTTGCACATGGCGGTCGTCGTGGTGGCCGACAGGCCGCACATGCCGCGTGAGGGCATTGCCAGTCAGTGGCACAATGCGGTATCTCCCGACGTACAACGCTTGGACATGCCGAGCCTGAATGTGAGTGCCACCGAAATTCGCGTGCACTTCGCTCAAGCCCCGTACCCAGACGCTTCCATGTCTGCGTGGTTGCCTGCCGCTGTGCAGCACTACATTGAAAAACACAGCCTTTACAGATAAAAATGATGAACGAAACCTCCGCCAAAAAAGATGTCCAAAAACTACAACGCACCGTCGTCGATGCGCTGGAGGACGTCAAAGCCCAAGACCTCGTGGTGTTTGACACCGAACATTTGTCCTCGCTATTTGAGCGCGTCATCGTGGCATCGGGTACTTCTAACCGTCAAACCAAAGCTTTGGCCGCCAGCGTGCGCGACAAGGTCCGTGACGGTGGCTTTGGCAAGCCACGCATGGAAGGTGAAGACAACGGCGAATGGATCATCGTGGATTGCGGCGCTGTCGTGGTGCACATCATGCAGCCCACCATCCGCACCTACTACAACCTTGAAGAAATCTGGGGCGACAAGCCTGTGCGCTTGAAGTTCGGTGCACCTAAGCCTGCCAGAGCGGCTGAGCCAGAAGAAGCACCCGTCAAGAAGTCGGCTGCAAAAAAGACGACAGACAAAAAGCCCGCCGCACGCAGCGGTGCCGCAGCCAAAACAACGCCGGCCAAGAAAACGCCGGCCAAATCCCCAGCTTCGCGCTCTACTTCGACCCGAGCTCCGGTTGTCAAAAGCGCACCTGTGAAAGCAGTGGCGGCTAAAAAGCCAGCGGTCAAATCGACCAAGCCAGCGGCCAAAGTCCCTGTCAAGACCGTGGGCCTCAAAGGTGCCAAGTCTGCGGCCAAATCGTCGGCACGCGCGGCATCTACCTCGGCTGGCAAGCCCACCGGCAAGCCAACGGGTAACCGAGTTGCTGCTAAAAAGACACCTTCCCGCAGAGCATGAAGCTGTGGGTGGTCGCTGTCGGCCAACGTGTGCCCGATTGGGCGCAAACCGCTTGGGATGATTACGCCAAGCGGTTCCCCTCTGAGCTCAAAGTCGAACTCAAGGCCGTCAAAACCGAACCACGCAGCTCGAAAACACTAGACACCATCTACGCCGCCGAGCGCGAGCGCATTGAGGCCGTCATTCCTCGCGGCTTTCGCATCGTGGCTTTGGACGAACGCGGGACCAACCTCACCACCATGGCTTTGGCTGCCAAGCTCAAACAGTGGCAGCTCGAAGCCGATGACGTGGCTTTGGTGATTGGTGGCCCCGATGGCCTCGACCCGGCCTTTAAACAGGCCGCGCACGAGCGCATTCGCATTTCAGACCTGACCCTGCCACACGCCATGGTGCGCGTGCTGCTGGTCGAACAGCTCTACCGTGCGTGGTCGATCAACGCCAACCATCCTTATCACCGCGAGTAAACCGCGGCTACCACCCCTCATGTCTGAATCCAAGTTTGTCTACCTTGCCTCACAAAGTCCACGCCGTCGCCAATTGTTAGAGCAGTTGGGTGTGCGTTACGAATTGCTTTTGGCCGACGACAGCGAAGATGCTGAAGCCCTTGAAGTGGTGTTGCCGCATGAAGCGCCGCGCGCCTACGTGCAGCGCGTGACCTTGCTCAAGCTCGAAGCCGCCTTGGCTCGCATGAAGCGCCGTGGTTTGCCCGCTGCGCCCGTGCTGTGCAGCGACACAACCGTCGCACTGGGCAAGACCATTTTGGGCAAACCCGACGATGCCCCACATGCGACCCAAATTCTGAACGCCTTGAGTGGGCAGACGCACCGCGTGTTGACATCGGTGGCGATTGGCACGGCGCGCAAGCAAGTGCAAGGCTTGAGCGTGTCAACCGTTCAATTCGCACCCTTGACGCGCACACAAATTCAAAGCTATGTCGCCAGTGGTGAACCCATGGGCAAAGCTGGCGCCTATGCGGTGCAGGGCAGGGCGGCGGCCTACATCACAAAAATCAGTGGCAGCTACTCTGGCATCATGGGTCTGCCGATGTTTGAAACTGCGCAGTTGTTGCGTGAGTTTGGATTCAAGGTTTAAACACACGCGGTGCACATGCAACAAGACATCCTCATCAACTGGTCACCCCAAGAAACCCGCGTGGCAGTGGTGGAAACTGGCACCGTGCAAGAGTTGCACGTCGAACGCACGCTCGAACGTGGTTTGGTCGGCAACGTCTATCTCGGCAAAGTAGCCCGCGTTCTACCCGGCATGCAGTCGGCCTTCATCGACATTGGGCTAGAGCGGGCTGCGTTCTTGCATGTGGCCGATTTGATGAGCAGCGTGACAGCGCGCCACACCGATGCCGATGGCGGCACGCCTACCCCAGTGGTTCCGATTGAAAAGCAAGTCTACGAGGGACAAGCGCTGTTGGTGCAAGTCATCAAGGACCCGATTGGCACCAAAGGCGCACGACTGTCGTCGCAAATCAGCATTGCGGGTCGCTTGCTGGTGTTTTTGCCGCAAGACCAACACATCGGTGTCTCTCAAAAAATCCCCTTAGAGCAACGCGAAGCCTTGCGCAAGCGCTTGCAGGTCTTGGCTGATGCGGGTGCACCGAACGGTCAAACGGGCGGCTTTATCCTGCGTACCAACGGGGAAGAAGCCAACGACGCTGAATTGGGCGAAGACATCGCCTATTTGCGTAAGACCTGGGCGCGCATCAAAGACGCCGCTACCCGTTTGCCGCCTAAATCGTTGCTGCACCAAGATCTGAGCTTGTTGCAACGCGTCTTACGCGATTTGGTGAGCGAGGTCACGCAAACCATCCGCATCGATTCGGCCGAGCAGTTCAAGCAGCTCAAAGCCTTTGGCGCAGAGTTCACGCCCAGCGCGGTGGACAAACTGCAGATCTACAAAGGTGAGCGCCCGATTTTTGACCTCTTCAACATCGACGAAGAGGTCGCCAAGGCCCTAGGTCGCCGTGTGGAGCTCAAATCAGGCGGCTACCTCATCGTGGACCAAACCGAGGCCTTGACCACGGTGGACGTCAACACGGGCGGGTTTGTGGGTGCGCGAAATTTTGATGAGACCATCTTCAAAACCAACCTCGAAGCCGCTGGTGCGATTGCACGCCAATTGCGCTTGCGTAACTTGGGTGGCATCGTCATCGCCGATTTCATCGACATGACGCGCGAAGATCACCGCGACGCGGTGCTGGGTGAGTTCCGCAAGCAGTTGGCCCGCGACCGTGTGAAAACCATGGTCAGTGGTTTTTCGGCCCTCGGACTCGTCGAAATGACGCGCAAGCGCACCCGCGAATCACTGGCGCACATGCTGTGCGAGGCTTGCCCCGTGTGCGAAGGCAAGGGCAGTGTGAAAACCGCCCGCACCGTGACCTATGACATCTTGCGCGAGATCCTGCGCGAAGCCCGTCAGTTCAACCCTCGCGAGTTTCGCGTGATTGCCTCGTCCCAGGTGATTGATGTGTTGCTCGATGAAGAAAGCCAGCACTTGGCTGGCTTGAGCGACTTCATTGGCAAACCCATCTCTTTGCAAGCAGATGGGACGATGTCGCAAGAGCAGTACGACATCGTTCTTCTTTGATCAGGCCACCAGCTTGAAGTGTTTGCGGCTGAAGTCCAGCCCAAATGCCTTTTCAAGCTTCATCAACCAGCGGTGACGTTTTTCGCGCTTGGTGAGCTTGTAGTCGGGGTCGATGGTGAAGCTCTTTTCCGCCGAGCTTTCCAGCCAGGGCTTGACCAGCTCAGGGTGCGCGCCCGTGAACGGCTGCAACACCTCGCCATCAAACTGGCTATAGCGCACCACAGGTGCCCCGTGTGACCAGAATTTACTCACTTGGTCGAGCTTCTTTTGCATCGCCTCGTTGCTGCGCACCCAACCATAGTGGTAGATGTGCGCGTTGGCCAAGGCCGCTTGCGGGTTGCGTCTTTTTTTATGGTCAGACGTGATGAGCCAATATTGGCCATCCGGCGCGTAAGAACGAATGGTGTTGCGGATCAAGCGGCACTCACGGCGGTACCAAGCAGGGCTATCGGCCACAAACTCAGGCGTGCCGTAGAAGTGGAAGTAGTCAAACACCAAGGCCTCAACGGCGGGGTTGCTGTGGTGCTTGTCCACGCTGGCGCGGATGTTGGCCAGCTCAGCCTCGTGCACCACCTCGTCGCCCTCTAAGTAAAACGCCCAGTCGCCGGTGCAGGCAAATTGCGCGATCATTTTTTGTTGGGCGTAGACAAAGCCACGGTCAGCCATGCGCTCGTTCCAGATGGTTTCGATCACGCGAATCTTGGGGGAACCAATGGCGTGAATGCGGGCCAAGGTGTCGTCGTTGCTTTTGCCGACCACCACCACAAACTCATCCACCAAGGGCAGTAGCGAGCGGATGGAGGCTTCAAACGGGAAGCCCAGCTCCACGCCGTTGCGAATGAAGGTGAAACCGCTGATGGATGCTTCGCTCATAGGGGTGTTGCGTCAGAAAAATGGTTGTCGGTGTTTTGAGCGGCCACTTGGTACAGCGCTGAATAAGCGCCAGCTTGGCTCATGAGTTGGGTGTGTGTGCCGGTCTCGACAATGCTACCGGCTTGCATCACCACAATCACATCCGCGTGCTCGATGGTTGACAAACGGTGGGCGATGACCAACGAGGTGCGGCCTTGCATGAGCACGGTCAAAGCGTCTTTGACGGCTTGCTCAGAGGCGGTGTCCAACGCTGAGGTGGCCTCGTCCAAGATGAGGATGGGCGCGTCTTTGTAGATGGCGCGGGCAATCGCCAATCGTTGGCGTTGGCCGCCAGACAGCTGAGTGGCGTTGTGGCCGACCAGCGTGTTTTCTTGGTTCGGCAGGCTGCGCACAAAGTCGCCCAAGTTGGCCGCCTCTAATGCACTCCACACGCGGGCTGTGTCGACGTTCTCACCTAGGGCGATGTTTTGTGCCACCGAATCGTTGAACATCACCACGTCTTGGCTCACGTACGCCACTTGGGCGCGCAAGCTGGCCAGTGACCAGTCTTTGAGAGGCACACCGTCTAGGCGCACTTGGCCTGAGCTGGGGTCTAAGAACCGCGGCAGCAAGTTGGCGAGGGTGGTTTTGCCCGAGCCGGAGGGGCCCACCAGCGCCACGGTTTGACCGGGTTGGATGGTCAGGCTCACAAGGTTCAGTGCGGGTTGGGTGGCAGATGGGTATTGCAGACTCACGTGGTCAAAGCAAATCTCACCCTTGGCGTGCGTGCTGGTGTGTGTGCCTTGCGTTTCGTCGGGGGCGAGGTCGAGCAGGTCCAAACCACGCTCCAGCGAGGTCACGCCGCGTGTGAGCGTGCCTGCGACTTCAGACAAGTGCTTGATGGGCGAAATCAGCATCAACATGCCGGTGATGAACGCGGCAAAACTACCCACCGTCACGCTAGGCATGCTGCTGTCACCGCTGCTTTGCCATAAGGCCACCGTGATCACGCCCGACAAAGCTAGGGCGGCGAGCATTTGAATCAGCGGCGTCATCACCGAGTTGGCAATCACCGCTTTGAGCGCCAACTGGCGCAGCTTTTGGTTGGATTGGCCGAATTTTTGGGTTTGACTGCCTTGCGCGTTGTGCAAACGCACCATGCGGTAGGCGAGCACGTTTTCTTCCACCACATAGGCCAGCTCATCGGTGGCGTCTTGGCTGGCGCGTGTCACCTGGTCCAAGCGTCGTGACAGATGCTTCACCACCCACGCAATCGGCGGGAAGATGGCAAACACGATCAAGGTGAGCTTCCAGTTCAGCACCAGCAAGTAGCCGAGCAGGGCGAGCAGCGTCACCAAGTCTTTCGCAAAGGCGAGCATGGTGGAGACCAACAGGCTTGCGCCGTTGTTGACCTCGTAGACCATTGTGTTGGTCAAGCCACTGGTGTGCTTGTCGGCAAACAACTGTGGGTCAGCGCGCAACAGTTTTTCAAACAAGCGTTGGCGAAGTCGCTCCATCGAGTAGTTGGTGACACGGGCCAAGCAATAAGCCGCGATGAACCCCGCGAAACCACGCACACCAAACAGCAGCAGCAAGACGACGGGGATCTTCCACAACGCGAGCGTGCCACGGTCAAACCCGCTGTCCAGCAAGGGTTTCATCAGCGCAGGGATGGCGGGCTCGGTGGCCGCGCCCACAAAAATACCCACAATGCCCAGCACCAGTGCGCCTGGGTGGCCCGCAAACCAAGGGGCCACGCGTTTGAGCCTTTGATACAAAGAGTCAGACGGGGTCGATGGGGCAGTGGTGGTCATAAATTCTTGGAATGAGCGAAAACGCAATACAAGCCATTATCGCCACTCGTTCGCCCCTAAAATCACGCCATTCGTTTGGCAACCCTTCTTACTATGACCCGTCACTCTTTGCGCTTCTCACTTGGACTTTTGATCGCTGGTTTGTTGGCCTTGCCAACGTGGGCTCAGTTCCGTGTCGAAGTCTCGGGCGTGGGTTTGACCCAAGTGCCGATTGCCTTTGCCCCCTTGCGCGGCGAAGAGGCCTCGCCCCAAAAGATTGCCACCATTGTTCAGGCTGATTTGGAGCGCAGCGGGCAGTTCCGCGGCATCACAGCCGGCGCCGTGATCGACGAGACCCAACGCCCAGACATGACTGTCATGCGTCAAAAGGGCGCAGATGCCTTGCTGACGGGCAGCATCAGCCGTATGACTGATGGTCGCTACGACGTTCGCGTGCGTTTGTGGGACACCGTGCGTGGCCAAGACCTAGGCGCCATCAGCTACACCGTGTCCACCGGGGACTTACGTCTGGCCTCACACCGCATTGCTGACTTTGTGTACGAAAAACTCACGGGCGACAAAGGCGTGTTCTCCACCCGCATCGCCTACGTGACCAAATCCGGCACCCGCTTCAACCTGTGGGTGGCCGATTCGGACGGTGAAAACGCCCAGTCAGCCTTGGCCAGCCCAGAGCCCATCATCTCGCCGAGCTGGTCGCCTACGGGGGGGCAATTGGCCTATGTGTCGTTTGAGTCGCGCAAACCTGTCGTGTACGTGCACGACGTGTCCACCGGCAAACGCCGCGTGGTGGCCAACTTTCGTGGCTCCAACAGCGCACCGAGCTGGTCGCCCGATGGTCGCAGCTTGGCGGTGACCTTGAGTCGCGAGGGCGGTTCGCAACTGTTTTTGATTGACGCCAACGGCGGCGAGCCTCATCGCTTGACGCAGTCCGCAGGCATTGACACCGAGCCTGTGTTCTCGCCCGATGGCACGGCGATTTACTTTGTGAGCGACCGTGGCGGTGCGCCGCAGATCTACCGCATGCCCGCCTCAGGGGGCCCCGCCAACCGCGTGACCTTCAATGGCACCTACAACATCTCGCCGGCCCTTAGCCCAGATGGACGTTGGTTGACCTACATCTCGCGTGTCGGTGGTGCCTTCAAGTTGCAGGTCATGGATATTTCCAGCGGCAACGTGGCATCCATCACCGACAGCAACCGTGACGAACGCCCCAGCTTTGCCCCCAACAGCCGTCTCATCGTCTACGCCACCATTCAAGATGGCCGCGAAGCCTTGATGACCACCACCTTAGATGGCCGCATCAAAGCACGCTTGTCTGGCCAAGGGGGCGACTTGCGCGAACCCAATTGGGGCCCGTTTAGCAAAGCCCTGCCTTAAATCCTTTTCTTCCTTATTTAAACTCGTCCTATGAAAAAACTTCTCCTCCTCCTCTCCCTCGCCGCGGTGTTGTCTGGCTGCGCCTCTGGTGTGAAGCTCGATGATGTGCAAGTGGACGACCGCTCCGGCGGCGCTTCCAGCCAAATGGGTGGCAGCAACGGTTTGAATGCGCGCAACCTAGGTGCCATGGAGGGCATCAAGCAAGGCCCCGTCGGCGTTGACCACATCATTTACTTTGACCTCGACAGCTACACCGTCAAAGCCGAGTACCAAAACGTACTCGAGGCCCATGCCCGCTTCCTGCGTGCCGACCGCAACCGTCGTGTCAACCTCGAAGGTCACACCGACGAGCGCGGTGGCAGTGAATACAACTTGGCTTTGGGCCAAAAACGTTCGGAGTCTGTCCGACGCGCCTTGAGCGTCTTGGGCGTGCCTGAAGCCCAAATGGAAGCCGTGAGCTTTGGCAAGGAAAAGCCTGTTGCTCAAGGCTCGGATGAGGCCGCATTTGCTCAAAACCGTCGTGCTGCGTTGAACTACCAATGAAAATAAACACTTCTTTTTCAATCCGCGCTGTCGCTTTGGCCGCAGGCCTGCTGATGGGGGCATCTGCCAATGCGGCTTTGTTTGAAGACGACGAAGCCCGTCGTGCGATTCTCGATCTGCGCCAGCGCGTGGAACGTCAAGGCGAAGAAATTCAGCAGTTTCAGCGCAGCCTGATCGAACAGCAAAACCAGTTCGAAGCCCTGCGCACCGAAACCGCCCGTTTACGCGGTGAAAAAGAAGAGTTGACCCAAGAACTGCGCCGCCAGCAGCAACTGTCTCAAGGCGTCGATGACCGTTTGAAGAAGTTTGAGCCCACTCAGGTCAAAGTCGATGGTGTGGAGTTCGTTGCAGAACCCACAGAAACCAAAGCCTACGAAGATGCCTTGTCCGTCTTTCGCAAAGGTGACTTTGCTGCGGCCAGCTCCGCCTTTGGCGACTTCATCAAACGCAACCCCAAGAGCGGCTATGTGCTGCCTTCGTTGTTCTGGGTCGGCAATGCCCAATACGCCAACCGCGACTACAACAACGCCATCAAAAACTTCAACACCTTGCTCAGCAAAGCCCCCAACCACCAGCGCGCCCCAGAATCCATGCTGTCGGTGGCCAACTGCCAGTTGGAGTTGAAAGACATCAAGGCCGCACGCAAGACCCTGGCTGAGGTTGTCAAAACCTACCCCCACACAGAAGCCGCCAGTGCCGCGACTGAGCGCTTGGCGAAGCTGAAGTGAACGAGCTGGCCACGCTCACCAAAGAGGTCCTCGGGGCCTTTTTTTTAGGCGGCGTCTTGCTGGGCGGCATCAGCCAGCGCACGCACTTTTGCACCATGGGCGCGGTCTCTGACGTGGTCAATTTGGGCGACTGGACGCGCGCGCGCCAATGGATCTGTGCGATCGGTATCGCCATGATCGGTTTTGCCGCCTTGTCAGACCTTGGCCAGATTGACCCCTCTAAAACCTTGTACGCCAGCACGCGTTTCATGTGGCTGTCCAGCCTAGTGGGCGGCTTGGTCTTTGGCTACGGCATGGTCCTCACCTCGGGCTGTGGCAACAAGACCTTGGTTCGCATCGGTGGCGGCAACCTCAAGTCGGTGGTGGTGTTCGTGGTGATGGGCGTCAGTGCCTTTGCCACCCTCAAAGGCATCACCGCTGTGCTGCGCGTCAACACCGTCGACACCCTGTTCGTCGACATGCCCTCGGGTGCCAGCCTCATGGCTTTGGGCGTGCCAGGCTTGGGGTACATCTTGGGCGCAGCCTTGCTGTTGTTCGTGTTGTGGCGCAAAGACTTTTGGACCTTTGAGAGCCTCTTGGCAGGCCTCGGCGTGGGCAGCATCATCGTGGCCATGTGGTGGGTCAGCGGACATCTGGGCTATGTGCCAGAACATCCAGAAACTCTGGATGCGGTGTATCTCGCCACCAGCTCGGGGCGCATCGAAGCGATGAACTTTGTAGCCCCCGTGGCGCACACCCTCGATTGGCTCATGTTCTACAGCGACCAGTCCAAGGTGCTCACCGTCGGTGTGGCTGCGGTGGCGGGCGTCATCACAGGCTCGGCAGCCTCGGCCTTGCTGAGCAAAACTTTTCGCTGGGAGAGCTTTGCCAACCCACGCGACTTAGGCCAGCACCTCTTTGGCAGCGTGCTGATGGGCGTTGGCGGCGTCACAGCTATGGGCTGCACAGTCGGCCAAGGCCTCAGTGGCCTGTCTACCCTGAGCCTTAACTCCTGTCTCGCACTCGCTGCGATCGTTGTGGGCTCGGTTATCTCCTTGCGTCACCAAGCCGCACGCCTAGAGCGCACCGCCTGTGCTTGAGACCACCATCACTGACCGCCGTTTTGGCGGTCTTGACCGTCTGTACGGCGTCAGCGGGGCCGCGCGCATCCGTGCGG
>CAIODK010000201.1 GCA_903856995.1 uncultured Burkholderiales bacterium | reverse complement strand
AGCTGCGGCCACCCTGCGTTGAGCTCGTCACGGGTGCGCACGCGCAACTGGCCTTTGCCGTCGTAGCCCATGCGGGAGGTTTTCAAAATACCGGGCAACAAGTTGTCTGCCACCGCTGCCAATTGCTCGGGGGTGTTGATCACGGCATGCGGGGCCACGGGCACGCCGCATTTCACAAAGTGCGCTTTCTCACGCGCTCGGTCTTGCGCCACAGCCACGGCAGACGCGGCGGGTGACACAGGCAACGTGACGGCCAATTGGGCCAACGCATCGGCGGGCACGTTCTCAAACTCGGTGGTGACGGCTTGGCACACGGCCGCCAGTTGCTTCAAGCCTGCGGCATCTAAGTAATCGGTGTGGATGTGGTGGTGGCTCACCAAGCCTGCGGGGCTTTGTGCATCGGGATCGAGCACGGCGGTAAGGAAGCCCATGCGTTGCGCGGTGTGCGCAAACATGCGGCCCAACTGGCCTCCGCCCAACACGCCCAAGGTCGAGCCGGGCAGCAAGGGTTTCAGGGCTTGGCTCATACCGGTGGCAGCGTCATGTTGCGCGCCACTTCGGTCTGGGCCACCCGGAAGGCTTGCAGCCTCTCGGCCAAAGCCGCGTCGGTGGACGCCAGCAAGGCCACGGCAAACAAAGCCGCGTTAGCCGCGCCAGCATTGCCAATGGCAAAGGTCGCGACGGGGATGCCTTTGGGCATTTGCACAATGCTGTGCAACGAGTCCACGCCTTGCAGATGTTTGCTCGCGACAGGCACGCCCAGCACGGGCACGATGGTTTTGGCGGCTAGCATGCCGGGAAGATGGGCTGCGCCGCCCGCACCTGCGATGATGGCGCGCAGGCCACGCTCTTGCGCCGCTTCGGCGTAGGAAAACATGTCATCAGGCATGCGATGGGCTGAAACCACGCGAGTTTCAAAAGAGACGCCAAATTCTTGGAGAATCTGGGCTGCATGTTGCATGGTGTCCCAATCAGAATTGGAACCCATGACGACACCGACTTGGCACTGGGTCATGATGTGGCTATGTGTGAGCAAAAACGAATTTTAAGACGGGACCCCCATGATTGATGTGACGATGGAAAATTTCGAGGCCGATGTGATCGCGGCCTCACACACCACCCCGGTGCTGGTGGACTTCTGGGCCGACTGGTGCGCGCCCTGCAAATCCCTCGGCCCCGTGTTGGAAAAGTTAGAAACTGACTACGCAGGCCGCTTCAAGCTAGTCAAAGTCAACGCTGATACCGATCAGGAGCTCGCGGGCGCCTTCGGGGTGAAAAGCCTGCCCACCTGCATTTTGTTGATGGGCGGCCGTCCAGTGGATGGGTTCATGGGCGCCGTGCCTGAAGGCAAGGTGCGCGAGTTCTTGGACAAACATTTGCCATCTGAGGGCGAGGTGGCCGGCCAGGCCGATGCGCAAGAAGCCGAACACTTGGCACAGGCCGGCGATCCACACGCCGCCATCGCCAAGCTGCAAGAGGCTTTGAGCCTCAACACCGCGGATGACGAAACCCGTTACAACTTGGTCAAGCTGCTGATTTCCGTGGGCGACTTAGAAGAAGCCCAAGCCGCGCTGGCGCCTAAGCTGGCCGAGATCCCGCTGCAACTGCGCTTTGACGCGCTCAACTACTGGCTGCAAGCCTTGATGTTTGTCGCCACTGACGAGCGCGCAGGCTGGAGCTTCGAGCAGTTCGATGCCGCCATCGCGCAAAACAAACGCGACTTCGACACCCGTTTGGCCAAAGCCCGCGTGCTGATTGCCGCCGAGTTGTTTGAGGCCGCGATGGACGAATTGCTGGAAATCATCATGCGCGACAAAAGCTGGAGCAACGACGTGGCCCGTAAAACCTACGTGGCCATCCTCGAATTGCTCACCCCACCCAAGGCCAAAACGGACGATGCCGCCTTCGGCAAATCCGCGGGCGGCATCGAGTTAACCGGCAAAGCTGCGGTGCAAGCAGACCCCGTGTTGGAGCTGATTTCTCGCTACCGCCGCAAGCTCAGCATGGCGCTGAACTGATCTGCGTTTAGTCCCGCAACCGGTCCCAAGCTTCTTGGTACTTGGCGGCGGTTTGGGCAATCACCTCTTGCGGCAAATGCGGCGCGGGGGGTGATTTGCTCCAAGGCTTGCCCTGCACTTGGGCGGTTTCCAGCCAGTCCCGCAAGAACTGCTTGTCGTAGCTGGGTGGGTTCACACCTTCTTTGTAGCTATCGGCTGGCCAGTAGCGTGAAGAGTCGGGCGTGAGCACCTCGTCCATCAGCACCAAGTCATTGTTGGCATCGAGGCCAAACTCAAACTTGGTGTCGGCAATGATGATGCCCTTGGCAGCCGCCACATCCCGCGCGGTCTCGTAGAGCGCGATGCTGATGATCTTGATTTTCTCGGCCAAACTACTGCCGATCATCTCCACCACTTGTTCGTACGTGATGTTCTCGTCATGGTCGCCCACGGCCGCTTTGGCGGCTGGCGTGAAGATGGGCTCTGGCAGTTTGCTGGCGTTCTTCAAACCTTTGGGCAGCTTGACGCCACACACCGCTTGGTTGTCTTGGTATTCCTGCCAGCCACTGCCAGCCAAATAGCCACGCACCACCGCTTCCACGGGGATGGGCTTGAGGCGTTTGACCAGCATCGAGCGACCGGTGACTTGCGCCGCTTCGTCCGCACTCACCACGCTCTCAGGCGCTTCACCGGTGAGGTGGTTGGGGCAAATGTGGCCGAGCTTGCCGAACCAAAACAAAGCCATTTGGGTGAGCAGTTCGCCCTTGCCCGGAATGGCCTCGCCCATGATGACGTCAAACGCGCTGATGCGGTCAGACGCCACCATCAAGATGCGGTCGTCGCCCACGGCGTAGTTGTCGCGCACTTTGCCGCGCGCTAACAAAGGCAAAGAAGTCAGAGCTGAGGTGTGCAGTGCGGTCATGGCTTACTTCACCAACTGAGCGAGTTCGCCCTTGGCGTACTTGGCCGCCACCACAGAGAGGCTGTCGCCCTTGATCTTGCTGCCTTGGCCTTCGCAACCGAATTCCAAATAGCGTTGCTTGCAAATGTTCATGGCGGCTTCGCGGGCAGGCTTGAGCCATTCGCGGGCGTCAAACTTTTCTGGGTTCTCGAACATGAACTTGCGAGCGGCAGCCGTCATGGCCAAGCGGATGTCGGTGTCGATGTTGATCTTGCGCACGCCGTGCTTGATGGCTTCTTGAATTTCAGACACGGGCACGCCGAAGGTCTGTTTCATCTTGCCGCCGTACTGGTTGATCATGGCCAACAGGTCTTGCGGCACGCTGCTAGAGCCGTGCATCACCAAGTGGGTGTTGGGGATGCGGGCGTGAATTTCTTTGACGCGGCTGATGGCCAAGATGTCGCCAGTGGGCTCGCGTGTGAATTTGTAAGCGCCGTGGCTGGTGCCGATGGCGATGGCCAATGCATCGAGCTGTGTGGCTTTCACAAACAGCGCGGCTTCTTCTGGGTCAGTCAACATTTGGCTGTGGTCAAGTTTGCCCACAGCGCCAATGCCGTCT
>CAIODK010000200.1 GCA_903856995.1 uncultured Burkholderiales bacterium | reverse complement strand
GCGCCAGGCGGGCAGCGTCTCGGCATCCATCTGCAGCTGGCTCAGCTGCTCCAGCTTTTCGGCCGAAGGCAAATGCACCACTGGCCGGTGGCGCAGCAGTGTCAATAAGTGGCCTTCAAACTGAGCGCGGATTTGCATAGGGCCTAGATTTGCACCATTTCAAAATCTTCTTTGCGGGCACCGCACTCTGGACAGGTCCAGTTCATGGGCACATCGGCCCACGCCGTGCCAGGGGCAAGGCCGTGCTCAGGGGCGCCGGCCTCCTCGTCATAAATCCATCCACAAATCAGACACATCCAAGTATTTGCCACGGTATTTCTTTCCTCAACGCATAGAATGAAAAGCATTGTATCGACCCACTCATGGCGCAAGAAAATACACCTCATTTACCCGAACTCGCGCTGTCTGACGAAACCAGCGGCGCGCCGCCGTGCGTCTTGGTTTTCAATGCCAACGATCCCAGCGGCGCCGGAGGCCTGTCTGCCGACATATTGGCCGCCGCCTCCGTAGGCGCTCACGCACTGCCCGTGGTCACCGGGGCGTACATGCGCGATACCGCCGAAATTTTTGACCACATCGCCTTTGACGAAGACGCCGTGGCCGAACAAGCCCGCAGCGTGCTGGAAGACGTGAGCGTACAAATCATCAAAGTGGGGTTCTGCGGCAATCCCGAAAACCTCAGCGTGATTGCCGAAATCAGCACCGACTACGCGGAAGTACCCGTCATCGCCTACATGCCCAACCTCTCGTGGTGGGAAGACGAACAAATTGACGCCTACTTAGACGCCTTTCGCGAACTCATCCTGCCCCAAACCACCGTGCTGGTGGGCAACCACAACACGCTGTGGCGCTGGTTGTTGCCCGACTGGAGCAACGAAAAAAGCCCGACCCCGCGTGACATCGCTCGCGCTGCGGCCGAAGTGGGCGTGCCGTACGTGTTGGTGACGGGCATCAACCACCCCGACCAACACGTTGAAAACGCCTTGGCCACCGCCCACACCGTGATGGTGAGCGAGCGCTACGAACGCTTCGACGCCATGTTTTCGGGCGCCGGCGACACCCTCAGCATCAGCCTCGCTGCCGTATTGGCCTCTGGCACAGACCTCGAACTGGCCACCCGCGAAGCACTGAACTACCTCGACCAAAGCCTCAACAGCGGCTTCCGCCCTGGCATGGGCCACCTCTTGCCTGACCGCTTGTTTTGGGCCGAAACAGATGACGAAGGCGATGATGACAGCGACGGCCTACCCGCCACCGCAGAAGACTTCTCGCTACACCGCCACGAAACCAAACATTGACCCTGAACCCCATGACCGACTTGAACCAAACCCTGTTTGACCGCGCTGCCAAAGTGATTCCTGGCGGCGTGAACTCGCCCGTACGTGCCTTTCGCGCCGTGGGCGGCACACCCCGCTTTGTGCAACGCGCCCAAGGCGCCTACTTTTGGGATGCCAACGGCCAAAAATACATCGACTACATCGGCTCTTGGGGCCCCATGATCTTGGGCCACGGCAACCCCGTGGTGCTCGAGGCGGTGCAAAAAGCGGCACTCGATGGGTTCTCATTCGGCGCCCCCACGGAGCGTGAGATTGAACTCGCCGAAGAAATATTGAAGCACGTGCCATCGATGGAGATGGTGCGCTTGGTCAGCTCAGGCACGGAAGCCGGCATGAGCGCGTTGCGTTTGGCACGCGGCGCGACGGGCCGTAGCAAGTTCATCAAATTCGAAGGCTGCTACCACGGCCACGCCGATGCACTGCTGGTCAAAGCAGGCTCAGGCCTAGCCACTTTTGGCAATCCCACCAGCGCGGGTGTGCCGCCTGAAGTGGTGCGTGACACCTTGGTGCTCGAGTACAACAACATCGCCGCGCTCGAAGAAGCCTTCAAGCTGCACGGCAAAGAACTGGCCTGCGTGATGATTGAGCCGATTGCCGGCAATATGAACTTTGTGCGTGCCAGCGTGCCCTTTATGAAGCGCTGCCGCGAGCTGTGCACCGAGTACGGCGCACTGTTTGTGTTTGATGAAGTGATGACGGGTTTTCGCGTCGCCCTAGGCAGCGCCCAAAGCGTGTACGCCCAGCTCATCCCGGGCTTCAAGCCCGACATCACCGTGCTGGGCAAGGTCATCGGCGGCGGCATGCCGCTGGCCGCATTTGGTGGCCCACGCGCCATCATGCAGCAGTTGGCACCCACCGGCCCGGTCTACCAAGCCGGCACCTTAAGCGGCAACCCCGTGGCCACCGCGTGTGGCTTGGCCACCTTGCGCGAAATTGCCAAGCCTGGCTTTTATGAAGCTTTGGGTGCGCGCACCCAAAGCTTGGTTGATGGCCTCACAGGCGCAGCGGCCAAAGCTGGCGTGCCTTTCAGCGCCGATTGCCAAGGCGGCATGTTTGGCTTCTTCCTCTTGCCAGAGTTGCCACAGAACTATGCCAAGGTCATGACCAGCGACAGCCCCAAGTTCAACCAACTGTTCCATGGCTTGCTCGACGGTGGTGTGTACATCGCCCCTGCCTTGTACGAAGCCGGCTTTGTGAGCGCGGCACACACCGATGCCGACATTGCACAAACCGTGGCGGTGGCTGCAGACGTATTTGCTCAGCTATGAGAAAACACCTGATCGCCCTTGCCGTCGTGGCTGCTGCGCCTGTTGCGTTGGCAGACGTGTGGGTCAACCCTGGCTTTTACTCGTACCACTTGCAACGAGACCATGGGTTTAACAACGTCAACACGGGCTTGGGCTTCGAAGCCTCGCTGACAGACACCTACTCGGTCACCGGTGGTTTTTTCCACAACAGCGACCGCGAAACGTCACGCTATGTTGGCTTGTATGTCATGCCATTCAAACTTGGCGCAGTCAAAGCAGGCGCAGCTATCGGGGCCTTTGATGGCTACCCCAAAATGCGTGATGGCGGCTGGTTTCCAGCCATCGTCCCAACCGTTGCCTTTGAAGGGCCGCGGCTCGGTCTGAACGTCAGCTTGATTCCCACGATCGGTGACAAGCTGCATGGCGCGGTCACGTTTCAGATCAAATACAAGCTCGCACCCTAATTCACTCTTTCACTCTTCTCGTCCTTTTCGGGCGTATTTCCCCATAAGGACACACATGAAAAAAACATTCCAACTCCAAGTCGAAGGCAAGCACCCAGAGCGCTTGCTTGAAGCCATCAAGCACGACCTTCGCAAATACCTCAAACGCGAGCGCCGCCGCGACCTGACAGAAGGTGCGGACTTTTGGGATTTCGATTGCAAGTTTGGCTTGACCGAAGAAACCGCCGAAGTGGTTCACTTGGCCAACGTCATCACCTGCATCGACAACGCAGTGGCCAACCAAGCCACACAGTTTTACGTTGAACTCTTGGCCAAGCCCGGCGTGCGCACCAAGCGCCCAGCGGGTGAAGAACGTGAGCATGAGGAGCGCCATGGCTTGGATGGTTTAGACGAGTTGAACGACTAAGCCACTAGATCGCTTGCCCCGATTGCAAGCGCCCACAAAAAAGCCACCCGAGGGTGGCTTTTTCTTTGCGACATTTCTTTATGGCTTTGGACCAGCGGCAGTAGCGGCCGCAGCACGCAACTTGTCTTTCTTGCTGGGTCGTGCGCCTTTGATGCCACCCGTCCCGTCGTTCAGTGGCGACGCAGGGGGCGGCACTTCGGTCGGCTCAAAGCCTTCAAGCACTTCAACGGGTAACTGGATTTTTTGACGCTTTTGAATCAGCTGCCAATGCGCCAGCGTGGCGGCGGTCACAAAACTGACCGCTTCGCCATGCGCCCCTGCCCGACCTGTGCGGCCAATGCGGTGGGTGTAATCGGTGGCTGAGCGCGGCAGGTCGTAGTTGACCACCACAGGCAGCTGCGCGATGTCGATGCCACGGGCTGCGAGGTCGGTGGTGACCACCACTTCCCAGCGTTCTTCTTTGAACTCAGCCAACACATCTTGACGCGCGCCTTGGCTCATCTCGCCGTGAAACGCGGTGGCAAACACGCCAGCCTTGTACAGCTTGTTGGCCACATGCTCACACGCGTAACGGGTGGCGACGAAGACAAACACGCGCTTCCATGCGTGCGTTTTGATGAGGTGGCGCAGCAAAGCTGTGCGGCTTTTTTCGTCCACCTGAATCGCGCGTTGTGCAATGTCGGGCGTGTGCTCTTCTGTGTGGGCAATAGTGATACGCGCAGGGTTGCTCAGCAACGCCTCAGCCAAGGTTTGCACCGCTGGCTCGAAGGTGGCGCTGAACAGCAGGTTTTGTCTCTGGGTGGGCAACAGCGCCAAGATGCGTTGCAGCTCTTCGGCAAAGCCGAGGTCGAGCAAACGGTCTGCTTCGTCCAGCACGAGGTGCTGCACTTGGCCCAAGTTCAAGGCGTTGTGCTCAATGATGTCTAACAAGCGGCCGGGTGTGGCCACCACCACATCGGCTCCGCTGCGCAGGCTCATCATTTGGGGGTTGATGGACACGCCACCAAACAAGGTGCCAACTTTGATGGACTGCGTTAAGGGCCGAGCCAAATCGCGCAGCACGTCGCTCACCTGCGTGGCGAGTTCACGCGTAGGCACGAGCACCAGCACTTGGGTGGTGCGCTTCTTAGGCGCCTC
>CAIODK010000199.1 GCA_903856995.1 uncultured Burkholderiales bacterium | reverse complement strand
CTGTTGTGCCAACCAGGGAGAATGAGGACAGGCAGAGACATTTATAGTTTTTTAACGCGCTCAACCATCTCTTGCGCGAAGTCCACAAACGCATGACTCCCCTTGGCAGACGGGTCAAACACCACGCCCGGCAAGCCGTAGCTTGGCGCCTCGGCCAAACGCACGTTGCGAGGAATCACGGCACTAAAGACCTTGTCGCCAAAATGTTCGCGCAACTGGTCGCTGACTTGCTGCTGCAAGGTGATACGAGGGTCAAACATGACCCGCAACAAACCAATGATTTTGAGTTCGCGGTTCATGTTGGCATGCACCTGCTTGATGGTGTTCACCAAGTCCGTCAAGCCTTCAAGGGCGAAGTACTCGCACTGCATTGGTACGATGACGCCGTGAGCCGCGCACAGACCATTGAGCGTGAGCATCGACAGCGAGGGCGGGCAGTCTATAAGCACAAAGTCGTACTCAGCATCCACAACAGCCAAGGCTTGCTTGAGGCGATTCTCACGGCGCTCCAACGCCACGAGCTCGACTTCCGCACCGGCCAAGTCGCGATTAGCGCCGAGCACGTCATAGGTTGGGATCTTTGCACGAACGCCATCGGTACCCCAGTTGCTGCGGATGCGGGCCTCGGCCACGGTTGCCTCTTCGAGCAGCACGTCGTAGATCGACAGGTCCATCTCTCGCTTGTCCACGCCCGAACTCATGGTGGCGTTGCCCTGAGGGTCCAAATCGACCATCAACACGCGCTGACCCACAAAGGCCAAACCTGCCGCCAAGTTAACGGTGGTGGTGGTCTTACCAACCCCACCCTTTTGGTTTGCAATGCAAAATATTTTGGCCATAAAGAACTTTCGAAAGAGACGGGAAACTTATTTGAAAAAAGCCAATTTCAGGCCAAAACCGATCAACAACACGCCGGCAATTTTGTTGAGCATCACACCGACCATCGGATTGGCCCGCACACGCGCCGCCAAATAATGAACCAGCAAAACAACCACCAAACCATAAACCAAAGTGAGTGCCGCAATGGTGGATGCCATGACAGCAAAAGTAACCAGGCCTTGGTGAATCGCAGGATCGACGAACAAAGGAAAGAAAGCCATGTAAAACACAATGGCCTTGGGGTTGAGGACGGTGATGTACAGGGCCTGCCGAAAGTAATGCCCAGTCTTCATGTTCAGCACGGGCGCATCGCCCAGCTTCACATTGAACAAAGAGTAGCCCAAACCCAAAAGATAAGCGGCACCCACCCACTTGACGGAAGCATAGACGCTGGGATAGTTGATCAGCATCGCCGACAAACCCGCCACCGCCAACCAGAGCAACACTTGGTCGCCCGCCATCACACCAAAGGTCGCGGCCACGCCCGAACGTACACCGCCCTTGCCCGTTGCCGTGAGCAAGGCCAAGTTACCGGGGCCGGGAATGGCCAAAAAGACAATGATGGCCACGACGAATGAGCCGTAGTCCGCGATACCGAACATGGAAACCCCAGATTTAAAACTAAAGGGAGTTTAACCGCGCATCCAGACGACGCAGCGCTCAGCATCCAGGCCGGGCACATGGAGCTGTTCCACGTGAAACACATGGACGCCTGCAGGCAATACCGCAATCTCTTGCGCTGGGTCTTTGCCCTTCATCGCCATCCATACCCCATGAGGGGCCAAGGCCGTGTGCGACCAACTGGTGAAGTCCAACAGCGAGGCGAAGGCACGGGAACAAACCACGTCGTATGGCTCATGCAAACTCTCGACCCGTGCATGCAAACCCTTCAGATTAGGCAGCCGCAAAGTGGCCGCCACTTGCTGAATAAAGGCGGCCTTCTTGGCCACGGTATCAACGCATGTCACCCAAACATCCGGGCAAGTGATGGCGATCACAATGCCGGGCAAGCCTGCGCCCGCACCAACATCGAGCAGGCGAACGTGCGGCGGCGCATCGCCCACACCCTCACCCTGCCCCGCCCGCGGCATAACAAGGCCCGCCAACTCTCGGCGCAAAGGCGCGATCACCGCCAAGCTGTCAAGCAGGTGGTGCGTGAGCATCTCGTCGGCGTCGCGCACGGACGTCAGGTTGTAGACCTTGGTCCATTTGGCGATCAAATCCATGTAGGCCAAGAGATGGGATTGCTGCTCATCCGTCAATACCAAGCCCAAACTTTCAAGGCCTTTTTTCAGGGCAGGCATCTGCGGGTGCATCAAGCCACCTCAGTCGAGCCAGCCTCTGCTGCAAAACCTTTGATGCGCGAACGCTTCAAGTGAATCAACAACAAGGAGATGGCGGCCGGCGTGACGCCGGACATGCGGGAGGCCTGCCCCAAAGTCTCGGGGCGCTGCCGCGTCATTTGCTGACGCACCTCAAACGACAAGGCCGTGACTTGGTTGTAGTCCAAGTCTTCAGGCAACTTGAGGTTCTCGTAGTG